>RGVT01000268.1 GCA_010027105.1 Planctomycetia bacterium | reverse complement strand
GGGCTGCGTTCACTCCTAGCGACTGGCGCTGCGCCATCCATGGCTTCGCTGGTCGCTCAAGCCGGCGGCCGGGGCACTGGGGAGCCCGAAGCCTCCTCAACTGTAGGACTGCCGGGCTGGAGGCCCGGCTCTCGAGAGCGAACGGAGGTTCGCCAAGAAACCCGAGGCCACGATGGCGAGTGGTTTCGTGAAGCCGGGTCGGGCGCGTAGGAGTCTCGAAGAAACGCTGAAGAGATTGCTACGTGCAGTCGGGCTCGAGGGCGGCGATCTTGGCGACGCGGCGGGCGTGGCGGCCGCCCTCGAACGGGGTGTCGAGCCAGGTGCGCAGCATCTTGTCCTGGAGTTCGGGACCGATGAGCTCGGCCGAGAGGCAGAGGACGTTGAGGTCGTTGTGGCGGCGGCTCATCTCGGCCGTGACCTCGTCGTGGCAGGTGGCGGCGCGGACGCCGTGGAGCTTGTTGGCGGCGATCGCCATGCCCACGCCGGTGCAGCACAGCAGGATGCCCCGATCGACGGTGCCCGCGCTCACGCGGCCGGCGACGTCGGCGGCGACATCGGGGTAGTCGACGGCCTCGGTGCCGTGGCTGCCGCAGTCGATCACCTCGTGCCCCATGTTCTGGAGCAGCCCGATGATCCGCTGGCGGGCGGCGACGCCCCGATGGTCACTTCCGATGGCAATCCGCATCGATCACTCCGTGCGTGCGCGACGCCCGGCCCCGGCCGTGTCAGGCCGACGGGGCTCGCGGAGGCAATTGGAGTGTATCCAGGCGGGCGATCAAGTGCCGCCGGATTTGTTCGGCGCACGTGCGGTAGGTGGCCACCGGCCCGCCGATCGGGTCGATCACGTCGACCCTGTCGGGCGACAGCATCGCGACCCGGCCGCCCGCTTCGGGAAACTGGGCGACGACCGCAGCCCGGTGGGCCGCGGTCATCGTGAGGATCACGTCGGCCTGCCGCACGAGCGTCTCGGTGACGGGCTGGCTCTCGTGGCCCGTGAGGTCGGCCCCCGCCTCGCGCATCGCCTCGATCGCGCCGGGACTCGCCGGGCCGCCCCCCCAGGCCGCGATGCCGGCGCTCGCGACGACGATGCCGTGCTCCTCCACCTCCTCGGGCCGGCAGCCGAGCCGCGCGGCGACGAGCTGCTTGAAGATCGTCTCGGCCATCGGGCTGCGGCAGGTGTTGCCCGTGCACACGAAGAGCACCATCAGGCTCGAGAGCCTGCGCAGCGTTTCCGGGGAGACGACCCCCGGGCGGACCACCCGGAAGCCCGTCTCCCCGACCTCGATCGTGGAGGCGGGCTGGGCGTAGCGGGCCCGCCCCGCGTCGATGACGAGCGCCACGCCGCCGCCGACCCGGGCCACGACGTCCTCGGCCGTCAGCGGGGCCGGCTCCCCCGGCCCGGCGGGTTCGGCGAGCGCGACGGGCCCGGCGAGCATCCGCATGCAGTCGGCGAGCATCGGGTGGCCCGGCACCCGCAGCCGGAGCAGGCCCGCGCCGGCGACGGCCGCGCGGGCCACGGGGGGCAGGCGGTGAACGAGGCTCTCGGGGTGGTCGTCGGCGACGAGGATCGCGACCGGGCCGGGCCAGCAGCGGCGGGCGATCCGCTGCCCGAGGGGGCTCAGCCGCGGCGCCCAGTCGAGGGCTTCGTCGGCGCTCTTGAGCGCGAGCGAGAGCCGCGGCTCGAGGCCACGGTCGGGGGCGAATGCCGCGAGGTCGCCGACCGCGGCCGCATCGCGCACGCTCGCCGCGATCACGTAGTCGGTTTCGGTCGGAAACGCCACCGTGCGACCCTCCGCGAGGGTCTGCACGGCCCTGTGCACGACGTCGCGGGGATCGTCGGTCTGCCGCAGGTCGATCACCATGGGCCGCATGGGCAAAGCCGGTACCTTGGGGAACGCCATGCCCCGGCCGCGTGAAAAAGCGGGCTGAATGGGGAAAAGTATCGGCGTTGGGCGGGGTCAGTCAAGCAGCGGTGCCGGTCGGTGCGGGCCCTCGGTTCGCCTTGTGGCTGCCCGCCGTGCGCCGGTATTTCTCCCCGGCTTCGTGCCCGCCCTCCCCCAGGGAGCGTCGATGACATTTCGCCCGGCCGGTATGCCGATCCCGCGCCCGTCGTGGCCACAGGTGGTGGCGCTGGCGCTCGCCTGCGCGCCGCTGCCGGGCCGGGCGCAGGTGCCCTCCCCGGGCACGGCACCGACCGCGGCGTCGACCCAGCCGGCCGCCCCGCAGGCCGCCGTCGATCCGGCCAGCCGGATCGTGGAAGTGCGGATCGAAGGGAACCACGCCACGGAGGTTTCGAAGCTGCCCAAGCTCGTGACCCGCGCCGGTCAGATCTTCGACCCGCGCGTGATCGAGGAGGACGTCCGCACGCTCCACCGCTCGCGGAAGTTCGTCGACGTGCACCCCAAGTACGTGCGCGTGAGGGAGGGAACGGTGGTGATCTTCCAGGTCGTGGAGCGGCCGATGCTGCGCCACGTGCGGTTCATCGGCAACGAGAGGATCACGACCCGCACGCTCAGGAAGAAGGCCGAGATCGAGGTCGGCGACTCGATGGATCCCTACGTCGTGGAGGAGGCCCGCCGGCGGGTCGAGGCGCACTACCACGAGAAGGGCTACGACGGCGCCCGCGTGTCGACGGTCGAGGGAAGCAAGCCGGGCGACAAGGGGGCGGTGTTCCTCGTCGACGAGGGGCGCAGCCGCAAGTCGCTCTGGACGGGCTTCGTGGGCAACTCGATCGCCAGCGACGCCCGCCTGCTCACGCAGATCAAGTCGAAGCCGGGCGTGTTCTGGCTGTTCGGCGGCGACGTCGACCGGCAGAAGATCGACGAGGACGTGGAGAAGCTCACCGCCTACTACCGCAGCCTCGGCTTCTTCCAGGCGAAGGTCAGCCGCGAGCTCGACGTCGTGCACGGCGCCGGCCGGGACTGGACGCTCTTGACGTTCGTGATCAACGAGGGGCCGCGGTACAACGTCCGCAACATCTCGTTCATCGGCAACACGAAGTTCAAGAGCGAGTTCCTGGCGCGGGAGCTCAAGCTCAAGAGCGGGGAGCCGTTCAACCAGAACAAGATGGACCTCGACCTCGGCCAGATCCGCGACATCTACGGCGGCCGCGGCTTCGTGTTCGCCGACATCCGCGCCGACCCGCGGTTTCTCGAGGAGCCCGGGCAGCTCGACCTCGTCTACAACGTCGCCGAGGGGCAGCGGTATCGCGTCGGGAGGATCAACGTGCGGATCCGGGGGGAGCATCCGCACACCAAGCACAGCACCGTGCTCAACCGCCTCTCGCTGCGCCCGGGCGACATCCTCGACATCCGCAAGCTCCGCGACGACGAGCGGCGCCTCAAATCGAGCAGCCTGTTCCTCGCCGACGCCGCCAAGGGGGAGGGGCCGCGGATCGTGTTCAGCAAGCCCGACAACGCCGCCGACGACAACGAACGGATCGCCCGGGATCCGCAGCGGCCGGGCTTCCGTGGCCAGAGCCCCGATCCGGAGTCCGCCGCCGACGCGGTGATCGACCTCGTGCTCGAGGGGGAATGGAACACCCCCGGCACCGCCGCCCCGGCTGAGATCGCAGGAACGGTGTGGCGGGGCCAGAGCCCCGCGCAGCCCGCCCGG
>RGVT01000267.1 GCA_010027105.1 Planctomycetia bacterium | reverse complement strand
GCCGCGCCGGCCGACAGTCCGCTCGGCCGCCGTGAATCGCGGTCGCGGGGCGGGCGGGTCTCCGTCGCGAAGGTGCTCCCGGAAGAGGGGCTCGGGCAGTTCGCCCTTCGTCCGGCGCAGGTCACGCGGCCGCTCGTCGTGGCGCCGTTGGCACTCGTGCAAGGCCTCGTGGCCAGGGGGGACGTCGCCAACGTGATCTTCGCCGTGCCGCGCGGGAACGCGCGAGCGACGGACGTGGCCGGCAGCCTGCGGGCCCGGCTCGCCCCCACGCTCGCCGACTACGGCCTCGTGCTCGAGGAGGCGGCGTCCGACGCGCACACGGTCCGGCTCACGAGCCGGCGGCTGATCCTGCCGGAGGCGGTCGACCGCGCCGCCGAGGCCGTCCTCGCGCCGCTCGGTGGCCGACCGTCGCTCGTGCTGCTCGCCAACGCGCTCACGACCACCGGCCCCGGGACGACTGCCACGATCCCCTACTCGACGGTCCTGGGTGTCGCCGACACGACGCTGCCGGTCGGGGACCTCGTGGATGCCGCCGGCGCCACAATCCCGGTGCCCGGGCCCGACCAGATGGTGATCGATCGCTGGATGGCCGACGACCTCGCCGCGCAGGGCCGGCCCGTGGCCGCGGGTGACCCGCTCGAACTGGCCTCTTTTCTGCCCGAGACGGTCCACGGCCGCGTCGAGGAGGTGCGGGTGACGTTGCGGGTGGCAGGGATCGCCGAGATGCGGGGCGCCGCCGTCGACCGCTCGCTCGTGCCCGAGGTGGAGGGCGTGAGCGACGAGGATTCGATCGCCGACTGGGATCCGCCGTTTCCCTTCGACGCGGCGCGCGTCCGCACCACGCCGCCGCACGACGAGGACGACCGCTACTGGAAGACGTACGGCACGACGCCGAAGGCGTTCGTGCCGCTCGAGACGGCGCGGAGGCTGGCGGGCAGTCGGTTCGGCGAGTCGACCGCCTG
Source organism: Planctomycetia bacterium (assembly GCA_010027105.1). Lineage (GTDB taxonomy): Bacteria > Planctomycetota > Planctomycetia > Pirellulales > UBA1268 > RGVT01. Next base: position 2,669 of record RGVT01000267.1, on the reverse strand, counting down.
GCACGTGCCGCGCGATCGGGTGGGCGACCTCGCCGCGCTCGGTCGCACGCTCGCCGCGCGGCTGCGGCCCGAGGCGGTCGGCCTCGAGGTCGTGCCGCTCGCCGCGGAAGCCCGGGCGGCGGCGCGGGGATCCACGCCGTTCGGCCCGCTGTTTCTCGGGCTCTCGTCGTTCGTGGTGGTCGCGGGGCTGCTGCTCGAATGGCTGCTGTTCCGGCTGCTCGTCACGTCCCGGCGGTGTGAGGTCGGCGTGCTGGCGGCGCTGGGGTGGTCGCCGCGGCGGCTGGCGACGCTGCTCGCGCTCGTCGGATTCGCGGCGGCGGCGGTCGGCTCCGTCGTCGGGGTCTGCCTCGGGCCGCTCTGGGCGCGCGTGCTGCTCGACGCGCTGGCCCGCGCGTGGACGACGGCCGTGGCGGCCGGGTCGCGGCAGGTGTTCGGTGACACGGTGGGCGTCGCGCGGCCGCTCGGGGCCGCGCTCGTGGCGAGCCTCGTCGTGTCGGTCGCGGCCGTGGCCTGGGCGGCCGTGCGGGCCGCCCGGGCGCGACCGCTCGCCCTGCTCCGCGGTTCGGTCGAGCCTGTCGGTGCCGCGAGCGGGCGGGTCTGGCCGCCGATCGCGGCGGCGGCGGGGGCAGCCGTGCTCGGCTGGCTCGGCCTCAATGCCGGTCCCGAACGGGCCGTGACCACGTTTTTTCTCTCCGGTGCCGCGGCGCTCGTGGCGTTCGTCACGGCGGCGCGGACGGCGCTCGCCACGCGGCGCGGGGCCCCCGTCGCGTCGCTCGGCGCGCTCGCCTGGCGGGCACTCTGCGGGCAGCCGTCCCGCGCGGTGAGCGTGATCGCGATCGTCGCGGTGGCGGAGTTTCTCGTCGTCGCGCTCTCCGCGTTCACGCTCGGGCCCCCGCCCGACCCCGCCGACCGGCGCTCGCCGACCGGCGGCTATGCGTTGCTGGCCTCGTTCGGCACGCCCGTCGCCGCCGAATCGGCCGTGGACCTGGGGGATGCCCGCGTGGCGTTCATCCGCGGAAGCGGCGGCGGAGACGCCAGCTGCACGAATCTCTATGCGGCCCTGCGGCCCACCGTGCTCGGCGTCGGGTCCGGGTTCGTGGACCGCGGCGGCTTCACGTTCGTGGCCCACCTTCCGCTCCCGTCCGGCGAGACGAATCCCTGGACGCTCCTCGGCCGCGCACCCGATGCGACTGGGCCGATCCCCGCGATCCTCGACCAGGCGACGGCGCAGTGGGCGCTCAAGGTCGGCGGCCTCGGCGCCCGGTTCAGCGTGCCCGACGACGACGGCGAGGCGATCGAATACGAGATCGTGGGGCTGCTCGCGCCGGGAATCCTGCAGGGGTTCGTGGTTGTGGGCGAGCGTTCGTTCGAGGCGGTGTTTCCGCGCCGGTCGGGGTATTCCCTGGCGCTGCTCGACGGGGCGGCCGGCGGTTCCGCGACGGAGGTCGCGTCGCGGGCCCGCGACGCCTGGGCCGACGCCGGCGTGACGGTCGAGCCCACGCTCGACCGGCTGGCCCGGCTCTCGGCGGTGCACAACACGTTTCTGGCCGGCTTTCAGGCGCTCGGCCTGCTGGGGCTGCTCCTCGGCACCGCGGGCGTGGCGGCGGTGCAGGCGCAGGGCGTGCTCGAGCGGCTCGGGCAGTTCGGCCTCCTGCAGGCGCTCGGATTCGCACCGGGCAGGGTTCGCGGGCTGATCGCGCTCGAAGCGACGGCCCTCGTCGGCACCGGCCTCGTGGCCGGTGTGGCGGCCGGCCTGATCGCCCTCGCCCCCGCGCTCCTCTCGGGCCGGGCGCAGGTTCCGGCGGGCTGGGTCGCCGTGACCTGCGGGCTCACGCTCGCAGCCGCGGCCGTCGCGGGGGCGGTCGCGTCGCGCCGGGCGACGTCCGTCAATCCACGCGAACTCGTGCACGTCCCGTGGGCGTAGCGTGCCGCGGGCAAACTGCCTTTGCGGGTTTCGCCGGTCGGCCGCTACGGTGGGCCCATGCACATCGCGGTGATCCTGCCGAGATGGGTCGGTGACCTCGTCATGTCGACCCCCCTGCTCCGTGCCCTGCATGGCCACTTCGCCGGCCGGGCGCGGATCACCGGCGTGATGAAGCCGATGTTCGCCGAGCTGCTCGAAGGCACGCCGTGGCTCGACGACCTCGTGTTCTACGATCGACGCGGCAGGGACCCGGCGAAGCGGTTTCGCGCGGTCGCCGCGCGGCTGCGGGCCGACCGCCCCGACGTCGCCCTCATCGTGCCGAATTCACTGTCGACGGCGGCGTTGGCCTTCATGGCCGGGGCCCGCCGGCGCGTGGGTTTCGCCCGCCACTGGCGGCGGCTCCTGCTCACCGACGCGCTCGCTCCGGCCCGCGACGGATTTCGGATCCGGCCCGTTTCGACGGCCGAGCATGCGATGGACCTCGCCGAACGGATCGGCGTGCCGCGGCAGCCGCTGGCCGTCGAACTGGCCACGACCGCCGCCGACGAGGCCCTCGCCGACGCCGTCCTCGCGCGGCTGTTTCCAGATCGTGACCCCGCGGGGCCGCTCGTCGTGTTCAACGACAACGGCGCCTTCGGGCCGGCGAAGTCGTGGGGAGCCGACAAGTTCGCGGGGCTGGGCCGGCTCGTCGCCGAGCGCGTGCCGGAGGCCCGGGTGCTCGTCCATTGCGGCCCGGGTGATCGCG
>RGVT01000266.1 GCA_010027105.1 Planctomycetia bacterium | reverse complement strand
CGGCCCGGGCCCGGGCCGCCGTCTACGTGGATGCCGAGACGGTCTGGCGCGACACGCTGCGGCAAAACCCACGCTGCGAACTCGCGTACAACAACCTGGGGGCCATTCTTCGGGATCGCGGAGAGAACGAGCAGGCCATCGAATGCTACCGTGCGGTCATGCGGCTGCGGGGTCAGAAAGCGGCCGATGCGGTCGCCGAGACGAACCTGCGCGGCCTGTCATCGCTGCTCTCCTACCGTGCCGGACGACTGCGGGAGGCGGCAGATCAACTCGACCTGCTGCTGGCGGCGGAACACTTTCCACATCGGCACCTGCTGCCCGAGACGATCGCTGCGCTTCACGCCCTGCGCGGCAGGCTCGCTTCGCTGGCAGGCGATGAAGCGACGGCCGACCGCTGCTTCGCCGCCTCGCTGAGTGCCTTGCCCGTGGGGAATGCCGAGGCCGCGGCATTCGCACGGCTAGCGGCCGCCCGGGCGGCGCTGCCGCCCGACGACGAGGCGCTCTACGCCGCCTGCGCGCAGGTCGTGGCCGAGTTTCCCGGAACGCACGCCGCCTCGAGGGCGCATCACGAGGCGGGCCTGGTGGCCCGCCGCCGGGGCAAGCCTGAGACGGCGGCCAAGCACTTTCAAGCCGCCGAGCGGGTCGAACCCCACGCGGTCGATACGCTTGTGGCGCACGCCGAGGTGCTCGCAGCCCTGGGCAGACGCGACGACGCCCGTATCCTCGGCGCACGTGCGCTGCAGATTTGGCCGGATCACCCGGACGCCGTATCGCTCGTCGATGGAATGTCGGAAGAGCCACCCCCCGCGCGCGTTCGGGAGACTCGGGAATGAACGTGCGATCCGCGACCTACGACGTCATGCGCGAGCATTCGTCAGCGTGTGGCGACGCCACGATGAATGGCAGATGACTGGGGCCCGGCCCTCAGCGCACGACCCCGCCGGACGGGTTCTCCGCCTCCCGCAGCCGCTTCAGCCACACCTCGTCGGCCACCTCGTCGTAGCCGGGCACGTCGATCGTCGTGCCGGTGACGGAGCCGGAGGCGTTGCGGATGTCACGATTGCCGAGATAGCCGTCGCCACGGCCCGCCGCCCCGCCGACGCTCGCCACGTCGTGTACCCGGCCCACGTGACCGTCGGCGAACAGAAGTGGCGCGAAGCCTCCGGTGCCATCGGCTCGGGCCATGTGCAGCGGCTCGATGTCGCTGAAGTCGTGGAGCAGCGTCTGCCCGGCCTCGGCCCCCGGCAGTGCGGCCACGTCCACGGTCATGCCGTCGGTGAAGCTCTCGAGCACGAGATCCCCCGGCTTGACGAGCCGGTATCCCACGAAGTCGTTGATGCGGGCGTCTGCCACTCCACTGCGCAGCCGGCGTGTCGCTGACCGGACGGTATAGTTCGGGCCGTCGGACGCTCGCGCCGGGCCCATCAGGGCGATGCGGGCCGCCGTGGCGAGGGCGCGCGACAGCGTGGCCGAGTCGAGCGGGCCGGTGCCCTGGGCGGGAGACCCTCCCCACGCGGCTGCGGCGCTCCCGGGCTGCCAGGCCGTGGTGGGATCGCCGCGGCTGAAGTGCCAGGTCGTGGCATAGGTGCTGTTGAAGCCCGACATCCACACTTCATCCATCTGGGATGGGGAGCCGAAAAACGCCGTGCCGGTGACGGCGGTGTACGACGTGGTCGTCCAGCCGTTGTCCGAGCCGTCCACGACGGGCGTTACGCCCAGCCGGGCCGCTCCCGTGTAATCGGCCACCGTTTCGTTGACCCGCCACCGGTTGGCCGGATCCCGTGCCTTGCCCGGCATCGTGATCTTGAGACGGACGAGGTCGGCCACCCACCCGCGCGACCGGATGTCGCCGTCGAGCAGATGGTCGAACGCCCCGGTGCTCAGGCGGCCGGCGGCGTCGTCGACGGCGTGCAGCTCGAATCCCGAGCCGTAGGACTTAAGGTGCGCCGATGCGGTCGCCGCCATCGCCGTCGCCCTGCTGCGGGCCAGCGCGGGCAGCAGCACCCCGAGCAGCGCCCCGATGATCGCCAGCACCACGAGCAGCTCGATCAGCGTGTATCCCGCGGCCCCGCCGCGTCGAGGCCGCCGCGGCGGGCATCCGGCAATCGGGCTGAACAAGGCGACGGAATTCATTTGCGGTCTACTCAGTGCGAGAGTATCATCAACCCCCAAAGAGAGCGAGTTCATTTTTGATGATTTCATGACCGCGTCAAAGGGGCGCAAAGTGCCGCATTCCTGCACCAACGAGCCGAGAGGCGTGCTCCGCACCCTCGCCGATACCGCCTGCAGATGTCTGCGGGCCGCTTTGGTGGTGCTGCCAGGCCTGACGGCCGCCGGCGGCGTGGCGCGGGCGACTCCCTTCCAGGAGTATCGGCAGGAGGCTTCGTTTCTCGAGGTGTTCGGCCCGGGCGAGCCGCAGTTTCGCAACGAGTTCCCCGAACTCGCCGCTTGGGACCTCGGCGAGTTGGACACTGCCTCGAAATCCTACTCCGGCCAGGGGTTTTCGTACGTCATCAGCACGACGGGCTACAATTTGTATGCCGCCGGCACCGCAGACGACCCCTGGCTGACGAGCGTAAACTCTGTGCCGCCGCTCGTCGTGTCGAGCATCTCCGGCCCTCCCCGCGGGCTGTTCGGCATCGGCGGCCAGTTTTTCTTGACGAACGACGTTGGCGCCCGAGCGGCAGGCTCGCTCACCGTGGCCGCCACGCTCGCCGGCGGCGGCACCTTCACGACCACCCTCGCAGAGCCGCAGGCCAGCGACTTCTTCGGCCTCGTGGCCAACCGGCCGATCACCGACTTCAGACTGACGAGCGCGACGCCCAGGCTCTATCCCACGATCGGCGGCATCCTGATGATCGTGCCCGAGCCGCGGGGCATGGGCCTGGCCGGGGCGGCCGCGCTCTGCCTCGCAGCCAGGCGACTCACCGCCTGCCGAGCCAATCCTGCACGACCGCGCGGAACGCGTCTGGCGCAAACCGCTCCGCCGCCGCGTGCATGACGACCGGATCCCAGGGCCGCCCGAGACAGCGCTCGATCGCGGCGGCACAGGCATCGACGCGAGATTCCGCGAAGAACACGCCCGTGACGTCGGCCGCCACGGTTTCGAGGCAGCCGCCTGCCGCGAGGGCCACCACGGGGCAGCCGCGGGCGATCGCCTCGACCGGCACGAGGCCGAAGTCCTCGACGCCCGAAAATATCAGGGCCGCGCTCGACCGATAGAGCCCGTCGACCTCGGCATCCGACCGGTATCCGAGGAACCGCGTGTGCGGGCCCGCGGCGGCCTCCAGCCGCCGGCGCGCCGGCCCGTTTCCGACCACGGTGAGCGGCAGCCGGAGCCGGGCCGCCGCCTGCACGGCGAGAATGTCGTTTTTGTAGGGCTGCATTCCCGACACCACGAGCAGCCCGGCCCGCGGCCCCGCGGCCGCGGCGCGGGCGGGGATCGACACAGGCGGGTGAATCACCGCGATCGACTCTGCGGCGATGCCGTAGCACTCGCTCGCGCGGCGTGCCGTCATCCGCGAGTTGGCCGCCCACGACGCCACGCGGCCGGCGGCGCGGCGGTCTGCTTCGCGAAGCGACGCGATGATCGCGCGGGCGGCGGGCCGGAGGGGGGGCGGCACCTGCCGCTCGGTCTGCTCCGAGTCGTGCCAGATGTGTCGCATCGGGC
>RGVT01000265.1 GCA_010027105.1 Planctomycetia bacterium | reverse complement strand
AGGTGACAGCCACCATTTGTCTGGAGACCCCGGCCTTTGGCCGGGGCCGTGTCGCCTGCGGCGACCGGCAAATGGTGGCTGTCACCTTTTTCCGCGCGATGTTGCTCGTCAGGTTGCCCGACGACAGCAGCGTGGACGTGCCTCCGGCGCTGATCGTGTTGACGATCGCCTGATGCCGGGCCGAGGCGACCAGGAACGGAGTGGCCGATGCGCTCCCTGCCGAAAAGAGCGCACACGCCACGACCGCCGCCACCGCGAGCGGGCGGCGCGTGCGGCGGGTGACGGCGGGGCGAATGCCTGCGAGGCCGACCAGTCCGACGAGCAAGAGCATGGCCGCGTTGGGCTCGGGCACCACGAGCGCGAGGCTGCGCTGCTCGGGCCGAAGGTAGGCGCTCGGATCGAATGCGCTCGCGTCGTCGATCGAGTCCTGATGCCAGTAGACCCCCGCCAGGAACGGCATCGATCCGGAGTAGTACGACGGATACGGCGAGACGGGCGGCGTGGAGGGCAGTTGCCGGGGATTGTCGTGCGCCGACATGATCGCGTAGGGGAGCGTCTGGTCATAGAACGCGACTTCGTCGGCCGGAAACGTCCCGATCACACCGGCCTGGTACTGCTGGGCGAGAAAGCCGTCGAGGAGCGGAGCGTTCGTGTCGCCGTTGTGGACCAGCCGGAGCATCGAAAGCAGGTCCATCGACGAGAGGTTTCCCCGGTCGCCGGACGGCATGGTGGACGGAAGATCGAGCTGCCCGAGCATCGTGCCGGAGGTCAGCACGTCGGCGAGTTGCCAGGTCGCCGACGCCGTTTTCTGAATGCTGCTCGATGGCACCGGGACGAACAGCGTCCCGCTGCCGGACACCTGCCGGGCAGCCCACGAGATCGCCGTGATCGCGGCGGCCATCTGGGCCGGCGAATCGCCCCCCGCCGACATCTCGAAGTCCTGCGCCCAGAGCACGTAGCCGCCGGCAGATGTGGGCTCCGCCTCCGCCGGTGCGGGAATCTCCGTCGGATACTGCAGCGTCGAATCAAGGATCCGACGGGCGAGGGCCGTGCGGGCGGTCGGAGATCCCACGTCCACCGTTCCGCTGAAAATCGACTGCAGCGACGGCTGCGCCGTGATGCCCTTGGCGGGGTCGGCGGCGACGGCGTGCGTCCACAGATTCAACTCGGCGTAGAACGCGGCGGAAACACCCACGACCCTGCCCGAGGCCGTGTAGTGGCCCCGCTGACCGACGTTCGTCCCGGGGCCGATCTCGCCGATCACGGCGCAGGTCGCGGGCGTCCTGGAGATGTTGGCGTCGGTGACCGTGTCGATGAAATACGCGAAGGGCTTCGGATCGGAGGCGCGGACCGCGCCGGGCAGTGCCGACAGGCACGCGGCAGCCACGACCACTCCCGCCTTCAGCGTCCATCTCCGGCGGGCGGCGAAGCAGGCGATCGCCACGGCGGCCAGCCATCCCGCGGTGGGCTCCGGAAGAGCCACCAGGGTGCCGTCCCACGCCCCGAGCGCCACCCCCACGTCGTAGACGCCGAGCGCCGCCGATCCGCTGACGCCCAGAGTCGCGAGGTCGCTGCGAAATCCGCCGAGAAAATCGCCGAACAACGGCGCGTTCCATACGGCCCCGGCGGTGCCCTGGGCTCCGAAGAACTGTGGCTCGTAGGAAAACATCACCACGACGCCCGGCGTGGTCAGCGACGCCCTGTCCGCGACGTAGTTGCCCACGAGCGTTCCGGAGATCGCCGTCGCGAGGCTGGCGGCCGAAGCCGGCGACGGGGTGGTGAAGCCCGGCGGGTCGCCGCCGTCGAAGTTGTAGGCTTGGATCGGTAGGAGATCGACGCCCAGGTTCGTGAAATCGCTGGCCTGCTTCCAGGAGCCCGTAACGCCGATCAGCGTCGCCCCCGTGCCACGCGACGCCAGGTACTGCCCGAGCTGGCCGTTCCTGCCGATGTGCGACGCGTCCTTGGGAAGATGCGAGCTTTCGCACTCCAGAAAGATGCCGTCGAACGGGCGCTTGCCCGCCGCGGTGAGCGCCCCGTTCACCGTCACGAGGTAGTCGACGTAGGCCTTGTACGAGTCGCTGGAGGAATACGTATTGCCCCAGTAGCCCTTGTCGAACGCGCTTTTGGTCGCATCAGCGCTGAACCAGAGCCGTCCAGTCCAGTTTCCGAGGCCGCCGACGAACCCGACGATGTCGGCGACACCCATCGAGTTCGGCGTCTGCGGCCCCATCACCCGAAACAGCAGGTCGCGGGGATTCGCCTCCGCGAAGCGTTGGGCGGTGGCTGGGTCGTAGGCGGCGTCGGACTGGTAGAGGAGAGAAATGCCCGGCGGCGTGTCGACGGCAGCGGCGGGCGCCATGACCATCGCCGCACATGCCGCGATGGCGCCCAGCGGCACGATGGCGGTCGATCGATTCGGCACGGAGCGAGTTCCAGGACCGCGTGCGGTTCAGAGCATCTCCGCACGATAGAGAATACCCCGGCCACCGGCACCGTCGCAACCGTTCCCGGCCGAGGAACCACTCGTGAGCCGGGCGAAGGCTGCTCGCGAACCCCCGGTTCGGAGTACACTCGCGCATGCCGGAAGAGCACGCGGAATCATGCCCACTCGCTTTTGGATCGTTCTGGCACTCTCGGTCCTGGCCGGGATCGGGGTCTTGCTCGCGAAACCGACCGGCCGCAAGCTTAGGTCGTCCGTGCCGTGGCGAGGTCAGATCAAACCGCCGCCACCGCCGCCGTAGAGTGGGGCCACCACGGAGCCTGCTTCCGGCGACACACCGATGAAAATCGTCCGCTTCCTCGACTCCGGCCGCGAGCACTTCGGGCGGCTCCACGACGACGGCCGCACGACGCTCCTCGACGGCGACCTGTTCGACGGCCTCCGCGACACCGGCACGCCGGCCACGGTCGGGAAACTCCTCGCCCCGCTCGTGCCCCGCGACATCCTCTGCGTCGGCCTCAACTACAGGCGGCACGCCGCCGAGAGCGGTGCCGCGCCGCCGGCCCACCCCGTGCTGTTCATGAAGAACTCGGGCACGCTCCAGAACCCGGGCGACCCGATCGTGCTCCCGCGAAAGCTCCGCAGCGACCAGGTCGACTACGAGTGCGAATTGGCCGTTGTGATCGGCAGGCGGTGCCACAACGTCGACCGGGCCGACGCCCTCGCGCACGTGCTCGGCTACACCTGCGCCAACGACGTCTCCGCCCGCGACTGGCAGCGGCACGGCGGCGGCGGCCAGTGGTGCCGCGGCAAGACGTTCGCCACGTTCTGCCCGCTCGGCCCCGCGCTCGTCACCACCGACGAGATCCCCGACCCGAACGCGCTGGCGATCCGCACGATCGTCAACGGCCGGACGCTCCAGGACTGGAACACGAGCGACATGATCTTCGACGTGCCCGCGATCGTCGAGTTCATGTCGGCGAGCATGATCCTCGACCCCGGCACGGTGATCCTCACAGGCACGCCCCACGGCGTGGGGTTCGCCCGCACGCCCCCGGTGTTCCTGCAGCCGGGCGACAGCGTCACGATCGAGATCGAGAAGATCGGCAGGCTCACCAACCCCGTCGTCGAGGAGACCTGACGGCGGTTCGTTGCCGGCCGGGCCCGCCCGCGATCCCGCGTTCGTGCGGGAGATAGCGCCTCCAGGATCTGCCCTTGCGGGCGACCGGGCGGTTTGGGAAAAGTTCGCC
>RGVT01000264.1 GCA_010027105.1 Planctomycetia bacterium | reverse complement strand
AAGTTGACGGCCGCCGGCAGGAGCCGGCCCACTTCGAACCGGAGGTTCGCAAGCGGGCGAAGGCCAGGATGGCTTCGCCCGCGTGAAGCAGCACCTCCGCCAGTCTCTCCTGCCCGTGGCCCGCCCACCGACTGGGGAGAGCTCGTCCAGGTCCACTTTCGACCGGGCGATTTTTCAGGCGTCACCCGACGAGCTGCCCGACATCGACATCCACTCGCTGTGAGGCGGGCGTCGCCAACCGGCTGATACCCGGATCCGGAAAAGGTCCGCGTTGAGCGCGACAAACAGACCATTCCGGCGCGTGCCGGAGCCTGGAAATCCCCGCGACGACCGGCCCGGCACGCACCCGTCAGCGACCAGCCTGGGCCCACATGCAACTCACCGACCGGACAACGGTTGCGAAAGTGCCATTGGCGTGGGCCCTCGAACCCTGTGGAGCGATTCGATGTCCACCTCGCGCTGCATCACCGTTTCCTTCGTCATCCTTGCCCTCCTGCCGCATCAGGGGCGTGCCGCGCCGGCCGCGGCCCGCAGTTCCGGGCCCGTCGAGCCGGCGGAGGCCGTCGAGACGCTCGTGGGAGCCGAAGATCTGGAGGCTTCGCTCTTCGCGGCCGAGCCGCTGCTTTCGAGCCCGTCGGACGTCGACGTGGACGCCAAGGGCCGCGTGTGGGTGTGCGAGGTGACGAACTACCGCGGCAAGAAGGACACGCGGCCGGAAGGAGACCGGATTCTCGTCCTCGAAGACACCGATGGCGACGGCAAGGCCGACAAGCAGACGGTCTTCCATCAGGGGCGCGATGTCGATAGCGCGCTCGGCATCTGCGTGATCGGCGAGGGGCCGGGGCGGAAGGTGATCGTCTCCTGCGCGCCCGACGTGTTTGTTTTTCACGACGATGACGGTGATCTGAACGCCGATCGCAAGGAGGCACTCTTCACGAAGACCGGCCTCGCGCAGCACGACCACTCCGTGCACGCATTCGTGGTTGGGCCCGACGGCCGGTTGTATTTCAACTTCGGCAACACCGGCCGCGCGGTCCACGACAAGGACGGCAATCCTGTGAAGGATCGATTCGGCAACGAGGTGATCGACGCCGGCAAGCCTTATCGCGGGGGCATGGTGTTTCGCTGCAAGCCCGATGGCACCGACTTCGAGGTGCTCGGCCACAACTTCCGCAACAACTATGAAGTGGCCGTTGACTCGTTCGGCAGCCTCTGGCAGAGCGACAACGATGACGACGGCAACAAGGGCGTGCGGGTCAACTTCGTGATGGAACACGGCAACTACGGCTACCGCGACGAGCGGACCGGCGCTGGCTGGCAGGCTGCGCGGACGAACGTCGAAGCGGAGATTCCTCGCCGCCATTGGCACCAGAACGATCCCGGCGTGGTGCCCAACCTGCTGCTCACCGGCGGCGGCTCGCCGACCGGCATCTGCGTGTACGAAGGGATGCTGCTGCCACAGCGCTTCCACGGCTCGCTGATCCACTGCGACGCGGGGCCGAACGTGGTGCGGGCCTATCACGTTCGGCCGCACGGCGGGGGCTTCACCGCCGAGAGCGAGACGATCGTCGACGGCTCGGCCGATCGGTGGTTCCGGCCGAGCGATGTCTGCGTGGCTCCCGACGGGTCGCTCATCGTCGCCGACTGGTACGACCCCGGCGTCGGCGGCCACGGCATGGGCGACACCGCGAAGGGCAGGATCTACCGGATCGCCCCCAAGGGGTCGAAGTGGTCGGTGCCGCCGGTCGATTGTGCGACAGTGGCCGGCGCCGTGGCGGCGCTCGCGAGCCCGAACCTCTGCACGCGAGCGATCGCCCTCGATCGGCTCGCACGTCAGCCGGGCGAGGCTGCCCCGGCACTCGCGCAGGCGTTCGAGTCGGTCACGGAGCAGCGCATGAAGGCCCGGCTGGCCTGGGCGGCGGGAATGCTGCCCGGACAGGCGGACGCATGGATCTCGCGGCTGGCCGCGGCGCCCGACGAAGCGCTGCGGATCGTCGGCCTGCGGATGTGCCGCCTGGCGAAGGGCGACGTGCTCAGCCTCGTGGAAAAGCTGGTCGCGGATTCCTCACCGGCAGTCCGACGCGAGTGCGCGATCGCGCTCCGCGGCCTCGCGAGCGAGCGGGCCGACCGGGCGTGGGCGGCACTCGCCGCGCGGCACGTGGCGGGTGACCGCTGGGAGGTGGAGGCGCTCGGCATCGGCGCCGACTCCGTCACCGGCTTCGAGGGGAAGGGGCAGTGGGACAGCCGGCTTGCAGCGTGGCTTGCGAAAGTGGGCGACGTTTGGAAGCAGCCGGCGGGCCGCGAGATCGTGTGGCGATGCCGGGCGAGCGCCACGCCAGCGCTGCTCTGCGAACTCATCGCCGATCCGTCGATCACCACGAGCGAGTCGCTTGCACTCGTGCGGGCCCTCGACTTCCAGGATCAGGGCCAGGTGGCCGCGGCCGTGCGGCCAATCGTGAAGGGGTTTGCGGCTCCCGAGGAAAAGTTGCGGGTGATCCTGCCCGAACTCGTCGTGAGACTCGACCGCGGCGCCGCGGCCGATGCGGAGATCGCCGGCCGAATCGACGAGGCGCTGGGGTACGTGGCCGGCACACAGGCGTTTGTCGATCTCGTGGGCAGGTTTGGCTGGAAGGATCGTGCCCCCCACCTCGTGGATCTCGCTGCCGCCGAGGGCACTGCCGAATCGCTTGCGGCGGCGGCTGTTGGCACGGCGCTCGGCCTGGGGGGCGACGGTGTCGTGAAGCCGTGGCTCACGGCCGCCGATCCGGCGACGCAGCGGCTTCTTCGGGCCCTCGGCATCCGCGGCGATGGCCCGTCAATGAAACTTCTCGATACAGTCTTGGCCGACGTCGATGCGAGCCCCGAAATGAGGTCGGCCGCCGTGGCGGCGCTCGCCCGATCGCACCAGGGCGCGAAAGCCGTGGTGGCGCTGGCGAAGAATGGCAAACTCACCGGCACGCTGCCGCAGGTGGCGGCCGTCGCGATCGCGTCGTGCCCGTGGGGTGACGTCCGCGGGGCGGCCCAGGGCGTCTTGCCGATGCCGAAGGCGAAGGGAGGGGCCCTGCCGCCGGTCGCGGAACTCCTCGAGCGCGCCGGCAGCGCAGATCAGGGCCGGGCCGTGTTCGCCGGGGCGGGCACCTGCGCGAAGTGCCACGTGGTGGGGAGCGAGGGGAAGAACGTGGGGCCGAACCTCTCGGGGATCGGCGCGAAGCTCTCTCGGCAGGCGCTCTACGAGTCGATCCTCGCGCCGTCGGCGGCGATCAGCCACAACTATGAGTCCTACACGGCCCTCCTCGAGGATGGCCGCGCCGTGTCGGGGCTGCTCGTGTCGCAGTCGGCGGACGCGGTGGTGATTCGCGGCGCCGATGGGTTCGATGTGGCATTGCCCGCTGCCGAGGTCGCCGAGCTCGTCAAACAGCCGGTGTCGCTCATGCCGGCCGATCTGGCCACGGCCCTCTCGGCCGAGGAACTCGTCGACCTCGTCGCCTGGCTCGAGACGCTCAGGAACTGACCGGGCGGCTCCGTCAGGCGAAGGTGCGGGGCTGGCCGGTGGCTTCGAGGACGGCGAGCCAGAGGTCGCCATCGACCGCGACCTGGTTGCGGTGGCTGACGGCGAGCGTCATAGGGATGTGGACGTAGCGGCCGTGCCAGCGGCCGATCACCGCCTCGGTGCGGCCGGCCATCGCCGCGTGCACGGCGTTCTGCGCGAGGCGCA
>RGVT01000263.1 GCA_010027105.1 Planctomycetia bacterium | reverse complement strand
GCGTCGCCCACCGGCACCGCGAGGAGGCGCCCGGTGCTCTTCACCTCGTCCCCCTCGGTGACCTTGAGGTAGTCGCCGAGGATGATCACGCCGACGGAGTTCTCCTCGAGGTTGAAGGCCAGGCCGGTGATCCCGCCGGGAAACTCGACCATCTCGCCCGACATCACGCCGGACAGGCCCCACACGCGGGCGATGCCGTCACCCACCTCGAGCACGCGGCCCACCTCGCGGACGTCGATGCCGGATTGGTAGCGGGCGATCTCCTCGCGGAGAACGGATGCGATCTCGTCGGTCAACTGTGCCATGAGTACTCCCCCGATTGGATGGCCTGGACGTTGCGTGCGTGGAGGCGGCCGCCGAGCCGGGCGAGGCCCGTGGCCACCGACTGGTCGTAGATCGTGTCGCCGACGCGGACGACGAGGCCGCCGATGATCGCCGGATCGACGACGAACGACGGCACGAGCGAAGCCGCGAGCGCCTTTTCCGTCTCGCCCACGATCCGGGCCTGCTCGGCGGCGTCGAGCGGCACGGCCGTGGTGAACGTCGCCTCGCGCTTGCCGTCGCGCTCGTTCGCAAGCCGCTCGGCGGCCTGCACCACGGTGGACAACAGGCCGAGGCGGCCGTGGCGGGCGAGCACGTGCAGGGCGTTGGTCGTCGTGGGCTTGAGTTTGCCCTGCGCGAGGCGGTCGATGATCCGGCTCTTCTCCACGGGGGCGACCTTGGGCGACGCGAAGACCGCCGCGGCGTCGGGCACCTTCGGGAGCACGTCGCGGGCGAGCATGCCGAGTTCGGCGAGCACCTCACGACGGCAGCCGGCAGCCTCGGCGGCATCGATGATCGCCTGCGCGTAGACCTTCGCGACCCGGTCGGCGGCGATGTCGACGTGGGAGGATTCGGCGTGGGTGGCTGCGGCAGTCATGGGCGAGTGGAAGGGTTTTTCAGCGACGTCAATTCACGCTTGGGCGGCGGGAGAGGCTCGCCACCGACTCGCGCACCAGGCGGGCCTGGTCGTCGGTGCCGAGTTTTTCCCGGAGGAACTTGCCGGCGACCTCGACGGCCAGGTGGCCGGCCTTCTCGGCGATCTGAGCGAGGGCGTCGTCCCTGGCGAGCAGGATCTCCTGCTTCGCGCGGGTCTTCTCCTCGTCGGCGGCCCTGCGGGCTTCGGCCACGATCGTCTGCCGCGTGGTCTCGGCGTCGCGCCGGGCCTCGTCGAGCATCCCACGCACCTCGTCGGAGGCCTCGGCCAGCCTCCTTTCATACGAGGCGAGCATCCGCTTGGCCTCTTCGCTGGCCGCCTTCGTTTCGGCGATCTGGCGGGCGATCCCCTCCTCCCGCTTCTCGAGCCCCTCCATGATCGGCTTCCAGGCGAATTTCGTGAGCAGCGCGAGGAGTGCGAGGAACACGGCGAACGACCAGACCGCGAGGTCGGTTTGGAACCACGCCGGGCTCTCGAAGGCCTCCCTGGTGGTGCCCGCCGGCAGGTTGTGGCCGATCTCGGGCCCGTGGCCGTGGTCGCTGCTCGCCAGCGCCGTGCCGGTGGCCGGGCACACGACGACGTCGAGGCCCCCGCCGGCCAGACTGAGCACGACGACGACGCACGTGGCCGCATGCTGGATGGTCTTCACGTCAGGACTCCGGAGGGCTCTGGCTGCGAACGAGGGATGACATGCTGGCACGAGACGAAGGCCACGGTCTGCCGGAGGCGGCAACCGCGGGGGACCGCTCGGTGGAAGGGGGGCGGCGAATTCCCGCCACTCCCTTCCACCGGGCGAAACCGCCCGGGGCCCGGAACCGTCGCCCCGGAACCGATCACTTCTGCGAGCAGATGAACAGCGCGTAGAACGTGAAGCCTTCGATGAGTGCCGCCGCGATGATCATCGCCGTCTGGATGCTGCCGGCCACCTCGGGCTGACGCGACATGCCCTCGTAGGCGGAGGCGGCGAGTCGGCTGATGCCGAGCGCGGCGCCGATGACCACGAGGCCCACGCCGAAGTACGACGTCAGGTCGATGAGCGACCGGCCCGCGGCTTCTTGGGCGCTGGCCACGTCGGCGCAGACGAACGTGACGACGACGGCGGCGAGGGTGGCGAGAATGCGGGGTGAAAGCAGCGAACGGATCATCAATCAAACTCCTTACACGATGGGAAACCGAACTGGCGTCCGGGGAACGGGGAACATCGAAACGAAGTCGGGATCGGTGGCGGCAAGCCTAATGGTGGTGCACCGCCGCGCCAATGAAGAGTGCGGAGAGGAAGGTGAAAATGTAGGCCTGCAGGAAGGCGACGAACAGTTCCAGGATGCTGAACAGCGTGCAGCTCACGACGCTGATGCCGGTGACGGTGGCCCACAGGCCCGTCGAATACGACGCGGCCGCCGAGATCAGCCCCATGATCCCGAGCAGTACGAGGTGCCCGGCCACCATGTTGGCCAGGAGCCGCACCGCCAGAATCAGGTGCTTGATGCACAGGCCGAGCATCTCGATCGCGAAGATCATCGGCTTGAGGAGGATGGCCAGCGGCAGCGGCAGATCCATCGACGGCACCTGGTTCGTGAAGAAGCCGAGGAATCCGAACCTCGCCATCCCCGCGAGCACGACCGTGAGGAACGTCACGCCGGCCAGGGCGAGCGTGACCGAGAACGATGCCGTGGGTGAGCCGGCCCAGGGCACCATGCCCAGCAGGTTGCACCCCAGCACGAAGAAGAACAGCGTGAGCAGCAGCGGCACGAACCGGTCGCCATCGTGCGCCTCCCGGTGCACCTCGACCGCCGGTCCGCCGGCGCCGGCGAGGGCCGGGGCGGCGTGCGCGGCATCGCCGTGTCCGTGCCCACCGTGCGCCGCGGCCCCCTCGTGGGCGTCGTGGTCGCCGTGATGGTCGTGGCTGTCGATCGCCGGACGGGCGATCTGGTCGCGGACGAAGAGGATCATCGCCTCGAACAGGTTGGCGAAGGCCCCCTTGGCGGGCTCGCCGGTCCGCAGCCGCCCGGCCAGCCGAGAGAAGATGAGCAGGAGCAGTCCGGCCAGGAACACCTCCAGGAGCATGTACTTCGAGATGCAGAAGCCCGACTTCTTCTCGTACAGGCTGTCGAGCGTGCCGAACGGCTGCGGGATGAGGATCTTGCCGTCGAGTGCCGCGTTGAACTCCGCGACGTCCGTGACGTCGGGGCTGCCGTCCCGGAGGAATTGCGGCACGTCGTCGAGCGTCCGCCACTGCTGCCGCCAGAGGGCCTTCGGCACCTCGAAGTAATAGGCGTCCTTGAGATGGTAGATCGGGTTGTGGTCTGACATCGGCGTGGCGGTCACGAGCGGTGGGCCGAACGATCGAACCGGCTGGCCAAGGCGCCAGAGTCTGCGGGACTCGCGGGACCGGCGTCAATTCGACGCCGAATCCCTCGCATCCCTCCGGCCCCCAATGATCGTCGAAAACAGGTCGGCCGCAAGCAGGGCGAGATAAAAAACGACCATCATTTCCCCACCGCCCGCGGCGCGGAGCCGCGGCGCGGCAGCCTGGATCCACGCCAGGGCCGCGAGCGCCGGCAGGATTCGCAGAGCGACCGCTCCCAGCCCCAGGGACACTCCCGCCGCGGGGGACCGGAACGCGCGCCGCCCGAGCAGCCGGCCCGACAGGGCCCCGCCGCCGCACACGGCGGCGGCCAGGGCGACCGCGTCGCGGCGGTCGCGCCCCCCGTCGCCCGTCGCCAGGCCGCCGGCCACGAGCAGCA
>RGVT01000262.1 GCA_010027105.1 Planctomycetia bacterium | reverse complement strand
ATGGGAGATCAAGAAGCTTACCTTCCAAAATTTATTTGGATATCGAGGAGATATTAATGTCATTGATTGTCAAAGATTACGAGATAAAAATATTATAGGTATTTTTGGAAACAATTCCAGCGGAAAATCGTCTTTATTAGATATTATCACTTTTTTATTTTATAATAAAATAAGCCGCCATCCTGGTAATTCGATACCAAAAGAAATTGTCAATTATCAAGAAAAAAAAGGATTTGGAGAGATCTGTTTTTTATTAGGAGGGAGAGAATTTTTATTAAGAAAAGAACTCGAAAGAACGAAACAGGGAAAAATAAAAATCAAGGAATTCTTATATGAATGGATCGACGGTAAAAAATTCGAGCTCACGGAAGAACAACGAAGAAAAACAGACCAGAAATTATTTGAATGGATTGGAGATTATAAAACTTTTTTGTTTTCCAATATTTTTTTACAGCAAGGAGAGATCCCTTTTCGAGAAATGAAACCCATTGCGAAAAAAGAATTTTTATATCATTTATTTGGATTAGATAGATTAGAACATTTCCGCAAAGAAAAAGAAGAAGAATGGAAAGAACTAAAAATAAAATGTGCCTATAAAAAAGAGGAAATGGGCGAAAAGACACCCCAATATTGGCATTCTTCTACGGAACAACTCCGTTCTGATATTTCTCGGCAAGAATCTATTCTTGAAACATTGAAATATGATTCTTCTTTATTATTTCGAGAACAAGAAGAATTACATTCTCAAATAAAACCTTGCCTCTTTGACAATGAAGAACAAATCAACAAAAAACGATGTGAAATAGAAAACATCCAAGAAGAAAATACTCATTTGCAAGAAAATTCTCATTTTTTTAAAATCTATTCCTTGCGTCTGCAAGATCCTAATTTCGAAAACAAATTGCTCCAAAAATTTAGCCCTATTCATTTTAATAAATGTTCAAGAAAAGAATTTGACAAGGTATATATCGAAAAAAATAATATTATGAAAGAATCAAGTATCCTTTTGCAATCATGGTCACTCGTCAATCAAGAATATGAAATGATCTCTCAACAAGTCGAAGAAATGAAAAAAAAAATTAAACATTATATTCCAGAACCAAGGAATGACAAAAAAAGAACCGAAGAACAAATCAAGATGGAATTAGAATCTCTTTCAACAGAAATCGATTCGATCCGTATCCATCATCTTCTATCCATTGTCTTGGAAGATCCTTTTCAAGAACTATGGCAACAAATAGAAAAAGAATGTAATGCTATTGAAGTCCTCGAATCATCCCTCTATTTTTTCATCGAACAACATCAACAAGATAAAAATACCATTTACAATCCTTCTTGTGAAGCATGCATGACCAATCCACGATATCTTTCTCAAAAGGAATTAGAACGAGAATGTGAAAAAAAAAAGAAACATTTACAAGTGAAAAAAGAAGCTTGTTTCCAGATGTTTTATTCCTTACAAAAAAAACTCTATTCGTCATTTTCTCCATTATTTCAAGAAGACGATGACAAAAATGAAAAAAAGGAACAAGAATGTCATTTTCATGATACTTCAACTACTACTACAATTTCAACAACATACAAGCAAATTAAAAAAGGATTATGGTGTATCCACACTATGTCGTTACGCGAAAATTATTCTTTTGTAAAAGAATTGTGCAAGACACAAAATAAATTATTTTGTCGTCTTCAATCCTTATTACGAAAAAAAGCAGCATTAGAAACAGAACTTTATTCGATACTTCTTCATCAAGACTATTTAGAATATAAAAATATTGTAAAAAAACATCAAGAAAAAAAACAAAAATGGTCCATTTTGAAACAAAAATATGAAGATTTCTTATCGGTTTCTCCATGTATCAATACCTATGAACATATCCGTGAATTATGGAATCTATTTCCCGAAAATCAAGCACAATCCATGAAACAATTCCTCACCAAATATTTTTCATCTTCGTTATCTTCCTTCGATAATAGTGATGATGAGGATAAATTTATGTCTTTTTTTCAAGAAAAAAAAAATATTACGGAACAAGAGATTTCCGAGACGTGTCATTTTGTGAAATTTCAATTACAAGAATTACAACATGCAGAGGAGATAGTGCGTTGGAATTCTCCTCGTTATGAACGATTAAAACAGATCAAACCTCTTCTTGAAAAACTTGCTTCTACCATTCAAGATACCACCATTCAAATTTCCATCATGAAAAAAGAACTCGAATATCAATCTATTCAACAACAAAAATTCATGTTTCTTTGGGATGAATGGAAGAAAATGGAAAAAGAAAAAGAACTTGCTTCCGCTTTCCTTTCTATCATTGATAAAAACGGTCTCCCTCTTTTCTTTTTGCAACAAAAAACATTAAAAATTCAAGAATATGTCAATCATCTTTTATCTTTTTTTCTTGATAAAAAATTGATTTTTCAATTACGAGACCATGATATTGAAATCGGTTTTGAAACGACCGATCCGTTTGGAAATATTTCTTGTTCTTCATTTCTTGGTGGAATGGAAAATTTTGTCGCTGATTTATGTATTAAATTATCTTTTTCTTATTTTGCTTCGTATCCTTATTGTAATCTTTTTTTTATTGATGAAGGGATCTCCGTTTTTGACCAAGAAAAAATACAAAATATTCAGGTTATTTTTAATTTTCTAATCAATATTCGTCAGCATGTTTTCATCATTTCTCATCTTCCTACTATCCAAGATTTTGTCCATCAATCTATTTATGTCGAAAAAAGAGGTCAAGATAGCAAACTTATTTTTCGATAATAATAAATATTTCCAAAAAAAAAAAAGAAATTGTCCTCTGTCCGTTGTTTTTTCCCGATCCACAACATACAACACAGTTCATTCCATCGTTTGTGCATTCAATCAACCAGCTGTGCAAACATAAAGAATGTTCGAAATAGAAACAGAAGATACCTAAAACCCGATGATCATAAATGGACATTTCGCATCATAGATATTGTTATTATTGTTGTGTTGTTATGACAACGAGGGAAAACTATCGGTTTTTTCAATTTTCTTCTTCCATCTCTTTTATTTTATATCTTTTCTATGTAATATCTATCTAATATCTCTCTTTTATTTCATATCTTTTCTATGTAATATCTATGTAATATCTCTCTTTTATTTCATATCTTTTCTATGTAATATCTATGTAATATCTCTTCTAGTATCTAATATCTTTTCTATGTAATATCTTTTCTATGTAATATCTATGTAATATCTCTTCTAGTATCTAATATCTTTTCTATGTAATATCTATGTAATATCTATGTAATATCTCTTCTAGTATCTAATATCTTTTCTATGTAATATCTATGTAATATCTCTTCTAGTATCTAATATCTTTTCTATGTAATATCTCTTCTAGTATGTAATATCTCTTCTAGTATCTAATATCTTTTCTATATAATATCTCTTCTAGTATGTAATATCTCTTCTAGTATCTAATATCTTTTCTATGTAATATCTACGTAATATCTCTTCTAGTATCTAATATCTTTTCTATATAATATCTATATAATATCTATGTAATATCTCTTCTAGTATCTAATATCTTTTCTATATAATATCTATGTAATATCTCTTCTAGTATCTAATATCTTTTCTATGTAATATCTCTTCTAGTATCTAATATCTTTTCTATGTAATATCTATGTAATATCTCTTCTAGTATCTAATATCTTTTCTATGTAATATCTATGTAATATCT
>RGVT01000261.1 GCA_010027105.1 Planctomycetia bacterium | reverse complement strand
GCGAACGTCCGGCGAGACGGTACGGGGCAGCCCCGAGCCGGATTGAGTGCGACAGGGACATGACCGACTCAAGCCCGTGCTCCACAGAGGCTAGAATGCCACCACACAAATCCCCGGAGGATCTTCCCCATGCATCTCCCCGCCTGGCGGTTCGGCAAGCCCTACGAGTCGCTCGAACGCACGACGCTCGTCCACTTCCTCACCGGCGAGCCCGTCGCCGAGGTGAGCCAGGTCGGCGGGGCGATCGTGGGCCGCGACCTGCAGAAGGCGCAGCAGGCGCGGGCGGCGCTGCTCGCGCTCGATCCCGAGGACGTTGTCGAGCGCCTGCAGACGGCGGGAAATCTCTACGCCCACGGCACGCTCCAGGTGGGCGACGCGCGGCAGTCGCCCGACGACTTCGTGAGGCAGCAGTCGGCCACGACCGGGCTGCCCGAGAGCCTCTGCCGGGCGAACATGCAGAAAAACCTGTTCGTGCTCTCGAACATGGACCGCATGCTCGACGCGCTCTCGCGCGGGCTGCCGCCCGACATCCTCTGGCGGGGCTACGGCACCGAGCACCGCGGCGTGGTCGTGAGCTACCAGGCACAGTCGCCGGCGCTCGGCCTGGTGCTCCCGTCCAACTCGCCCGGCGTGCACACGCTCTGGCTTCCGGTGATCGCGCTCGGCGTGGGCCTCGTGCTCAAGCCGGGCGGCCAGGAGCCGTGGACGCCGTATCGGATGGCGGCGGCGATGGTGGAGGCGGGGGTTCCCGCGGAGGCGATCAGCCTCTATCCGGGCGCCACCGACGTGGGCGGGGCGATCCTCGCCGGCTGCCGGCGGAGCATGATCTTCGGGAGTGCCAAGACGGTCGAGCAGTATCGGGGCAATCCGGGCGTGCAGGTGCACGGTCCGGGATTTTCAAAAATCATCTTCGGCGACGACTGCGTCGACGACTGGGAGCGGCACCTCGACGTGATCGTCGAGAGCGTGGCGGCCAACAGCGGCCGCGGCTGCATCAACGCGTCGGCGGTCTACGCCAGCCGCCACACGAAGGCGATCGCGGCGGCGCTCGCCGAGCGGATCGGGCCCGTCGAGGTGAAGCCGCCCGACGACCCCGAGGCGAAGCTCGCCGCGTTCACGATACCCGGCGCGGCCAAGGCCATCTGGGAGCAGATCGAGGCGGGCCTGAAGGCGCCCGGCGTGACGCACGCCACGGCTGCCCACGGCCCGCGGTTCGTCGAGGGGGAGCGGTGCGGCTGGCTGCGACCCACGGTCGTGCACTGTGCGAGCCCGGAGCCCGAGATCGCGAAGGCCGAATACATGTTTCCGTTCGTGAGCGTCGTCGAGTGCCCGCAGGACCGGATGCTCGACGCGATCGGCCCCACGCTCGTGGCCACGGCCCTCACCGACGACGAGGCGTTTCAGGGGCAGCTCGTCGGCTGCACGCAGATCGACCGGCTCAACCTCGGGCCCATCCCCACGACGAAGCTCGACTGGCTCCAGCCGCACGAGGGCAACATCATCGACTTCCTGTACCGCTCGCGGGCGCTGCAGGTGCCGGCGGCGAGCCCCGTGGGCGCCGCCTGATGCACGCCTTTCCGCCGAGCGATTTCGAGGTCCGCCCCGGCCCGCGGCTCGTGGTCGGGCCCGGCACGCTCGGGCGGCTGGGCAGCCTCGCCCGCGGCCTCGGCGCCGTGCGGGCGCTGGTCGTGAGCGATCCGGGGATCGTGGCCGCCGGGCACACCGCGGGGGCGCTCGAGTCGCTCGCGGCGGCGGGCGTCGCGACGGCCGTCTTCGACGCGTTCGGCGAGAATCCCACGACCGACCACGTCGCGGCCGGCGCGGCCGCCGCCCGCGGGTTCCGCCCCGACCTGCTCGTGGGCCTCGGGGGCGGGTCGTCGATGGACTGTGCGAAGGGGATCAATTTTCTCGTCTCTTGTGGCGGGCGGATGCAGGACTACCGCGGCCGCGACTCGACGCCCGCGCCGATGCTCCCCTCGATAGCGAGACGCAGTCGTTCGCACTCGTCACCGACCCCGCGACGGGGCTCAAGATGGCCTGCGGGGCCGCCGGGGCCGCCTTCCGGATCGCGATCCTCGACGTCAACCTCACGCTCACGCAGCCGCTCTCGCTCGCGGCGCTCACCGGGATCGACGCCCTCTCGCACGCGATCGAGAGCCACGTCAGCCGGGCGGCGACCCCCGCCTCGCGGCTCTCTTCCCGCGAAGCCTTCCGGCTGCTCGCCTCGAACCTGCCGCAGGTGTTCGCCGACGGCGGCTCGATCGCGAATCGTGCCGCGGTGCAGTTCGCCGCGGCGCTCGCGGGCCTGGCGATCGAAAATTCGATGCTCGGCGCCGCCCACGCGCTGGCCAACCCGCTCACGGCGGCGCACGGCGTGGCCCACGGGCAGGCGGTGGGCGTGATGCTGCCGCACGTGGTGCGGTTCAACGGCCCCGCCTGCGGTGCGGCCTACGCCGAACTCCTCCGTGAACTCGGAATCGAGTGCCCGGCCGGCACGGCGGCGGAGCGGCTGGCGACGCTCGTCACCGAGCTCTTGTCGGCATCCCGGCTCGCCCCGACGCTCGCGGCGGCGCGGGTGCCGGCCCCGGATGCGGCATCCCTCGCCGCGCAGGCGGCGGGCCAGTGGACGGCTGGGTTCAATCCGCGGCCCGTCACGGCGGCCGACCTCGCGGAGCTGTACGAGGCCGCGCGATGACTCCGCGGCGATCCCTCCCGGCGATCGCCATGGCGGTGACGCTGATCGCGGCCGTGGCCGCCGCGGCCGACGTGGAGCAGGCGCCGGCCGATGCCTGGCCGCTCGCCCGGGGGTGCCCTGCGGCCACGGGTCGGTCGGCCATGCCGCTCGCGCTGCCGCTCGCGGAGCACTGGCACCGCTCGTTCGAGAAGACGGCCTTCGGCGCGGTGCCCGTGATCGCCGGCGACACGATCTACCTCGGCGACCTCGACGGCACGTTCCACGCGCTCGACCTCGAGACGGGCGCGACCCGCTGGACGTTCAAGGCCGAGGCGGCCGGCTTTCCCTCGGCGGCCGCCGTGTCGCTCGATCCCGCCGTACCGCTCGTCGTCGTGGGCGACGACACCGGCGTGGTGCGGGCGTTCGACACCGCGACGGGCGGGATCGTCTGGGAGTTCGAGACCGACGGCGAGATTTCGGGCGGGCCGACGATCGTCGCCGCCCCGGCGGCGGCCGGCCAGCGGGTGCTCGTGGGCTCGCAGGACGCGTCGCTCTCGTGTCTCGACCTCGCCACCGGCGAACCGCTCTGGAAGCACTCCATCGCCGACCAGATCCGCTGCTCGCCGACGATGGCCGACGGGCGGGTGTTCATCGCCGGCTGCGACGGCAAACTGCACGTCATCGACGCGGCGACGGGCATGGAGACGGCGGCCGTGCCGATCGACGGCCCGACCGGTACGACGCCGGCGGCCGCCGGGCAGCGGGTGTTCTTCGGCACCGAAGGGGGGGCGTTTTTCGCGATCGACTTCGCGGCGGCCGCCGTCGCCTGGAAGGCGGCGCCCGCGGCGGGCCCGCAGGCGTTTCGCTCGAGTGCGGCGGTGGCCGAAGGACTGGCCGTCGTGGGCACGCGGGGCAAGGCCGTCGAGGCGTTCGCGCTCGCCGACGGCGGCCGGCGCTGGCGCAGGCCGATGCGCGGCCGGGTCGACGCCGCGCCGCTGGTGCTGCCGGAGGCCGGCGGGAACCGCCGCCTGGCGGTCGTCGCCGACGCGGCCGGCCGG
>RGVT01000027.1 GCA_010027105.1 Planctomycetia bacterium | reverse complement strand
GTGCTCTCTCCGCTCGAAATCCGGGAGACGTTCGCCCCCGGCACCCTCTCCGCGAGGGCCGCGGAGAGGGTGCCGGGGGCGAACGTCTCCCGGATTTCGAGCGGAGAGAGCACGCGGCCGAAGATGCGGAAGTCGTCCACCAGGCCGTCCTTGAAGCCGTGGTCGCGGAACCGTTCCCCGATCGCGATCGTGTCGCCGCCGCCGCCGGTGATCTCGCGAGACAGGCTGTCGCGGACGATCTCCATCGCGGCGGCATGGCCGTTGATGAAGACCTTCAGACCCGCAGCCTTGCCCGAGCCGTCGCTCGACACGGCCACGTGCGTCCACTCGCCCACGGGCAGCGGCTCCGCGCAGCGCACGCTGGCGGCGTCGCCCGGCCAGAAATGAACGAGCGACCAACGCAGGTGGCCGTCGGCCACGAGCAGCTCGTAGCCCCGGCTGGCGGCGTCGGTCCAGGCCCGCGAGCGGTGGAAGACCACGGCCCGCTCGAAATTCGAGGGGGCTTTGATCCACAGCGAGACGGTGAACGGCTCGCTGCGGCGGAAGTTGCCGACCGGCGTCTGCACAGGATGATCGCCGGTGAGTTTGATCGCGCGGCAGGCGGCGCCGTTCCGCACGTCCGCGACGACCATGTTTTCGGTCGGCGACGTGGCCGAATCCCTGGTTTCGAACGTGCAGGCAAATGTGTTGTCCTTGCCGCGCTCGTCGAACGCATACCGCACGATCTCGCCGGGGAGCGTGCCGCCGGCGGCTTCGAGGGCAGCCGGGATCGGTGCCTTGCCTGCGATCCAGTCGGCCACCGCTGCTCGAGCCGCCGTCTCGGCCCGCTCGCATGCGGCAGCCGCTTCGGCGGCGGCTTCGTCGGCCTGCGCGAGCGCGGTCGCCGTGTTTCCGTCAATCAAGCGCATCTTCGGCGTGGGCACCGCGTCCGTGAAGAAGGAATAAAGCCCCGCCTCGTCGACGTCGTCGAAGAAGGCAAAGAGTTGATAAAACTCTTTTTGCGTGAGCGGGTCGAACTTGTGGTCGTGGCAGCGGCAACACTCGAGCGTGAGGCCGAGGAACGCGGTGCCGAACGTCGTGACCCGGTCGTTGATCGAGTTGACGCGATATTCCTCCTCGACCGAGCCCCCTTCGCTCTCCTGCTGGTGGAGCCGGTTGAAAGCCGTGGCGAGGATCTGCTCGTCGGTGGCGTCCGGCAGGAGGTCGCCGGCCACCTGCCAGAGCGTGAACCGGTCCCAGGGCAGGTTGTCGTTGAAGGCCTTGATCACCCAGTCGCGCCACGGCCACATGTCGGGCCGCGGGCGATCGACCTGGAAGCCGTAGCTGTCGGAATAGCGGGCGAGATCCATCCAGTCGGCCGCCATCCGCTCGCCGTAGCGCGGGCTCGCGAGCAGGCGGTCGAGGAGCCTTTCGTAGGCATCGGGCGCGGTGTCGGCGAGGAAAGCCTCGACCTCGGCGGGCGTGGGCGGGAGACCCGTGACGTCAAAACTCGCGCGGCGGATGAGCACGGCCCGGTCGGCCTCGGGCTGGTGCGCGAGGCCACGTTTGGCGAGTTTGGCGGCGACGGCCTCGTCGATCGCCGTCGCTTCGCTGTGTGCATCCGCTGCATCGATCCGCTCCGGCTTGACGGGCGGCACGAACGCCCAGTGGGGCTCGTACTTCGCCCCTTCGCCGATCCACCTCCGGAGGAGTTCCACCTGCTCGGGCGACAGCCGGCCGATCTTGGCCTCGGGCGGCGGCATGACGACGTCGGGGTCGTCCGATACGATCCGGGCCAGGAGCTCGCTCTCGTCGGCCTTCTCCGGCACGATCGCCCGCGAGCCGCTCTCGAGCTCGGCCGTGGCCTGGTCGAACGAGTCGAGCCGCAGGCCCGCCTGGCGGTTGCCGCTGTCGGGCCCGTGGCAGGCGAAGCAGTTGTCGGAGAGGATCGGGCGGATGTCGCGGTTGAACGAGAGCCGCTGCGGGCCGGGCGGAGCGGCTCCCGCCCCGGCCGCCATCGCGCAGGCTGCCGCAGCCAGCACGATGAAGAGAGGCCGTTCCGAGCAACCCATCTGACACGTTCCTGTCAGGGTCACCCGCGTCGCCGACTCGGGGAAAACCGCCCGAATCGCGGACCAAGCGGTCGATCGGCGGGCCAGCCACGCGGGCGTCGCCGCGGAACTGGTACAGGAATATTTATAGCACCGCCCCCCCGCGGGGACAACGTTGCCCGACGCGCGGCCCAGTGGTCTTTCCCCCTGGGAAAACGGCCGACACTAGCCCTTCTTCCGCTCCCAGGTCTTGCCCGCCTTGTAGGCGTTCGCGCGGTCGACGAGTTCCTGGTTCTTGGTGAGCCCGATGACGCGGTCGAGGGCCTTCGTGAACTCGTCCTTGTTGGCGTCGCGGAGCTGGCGGTCGTGGGCCAGCTCCACGACGCTCTTGCAGGCCGGCTCCGCGAGGGCCGGCGTGTCGAGGAAGCCGCTCACGTAGCGAAACGAGTCGATCGTGCGGATGGCGCTGGTCCGCTCGATGAGCCGGGCCCGTTCGTCCTCTTTGTCGCACAGCGCCATCGTCTTCTTGACGAGCTCGAGTTTCTGGCCGTCGCTGAGCTTGTTGTCGCGGAGCGGCGCGATCCGGATCAGGGCCCCGACGAGCAGGTCGCGTTCCGTGGGCTCCTTGGTTTTGCCCACGAGATCGAGCAGCCGCTGCGACACGCTGGCGTCGGGCCAGCGGCTGATCGCCTTGAGGCCGAACCCGCGCTTCGCCGCGTCGGGGCTCGCGATCAGGTCGTCGACGATGGCGAGCGACTCTTGGCCGCCGATCCCGCCGAGCGCCGGAAGCAGCGCCTCCTGATCGGACTCGGGCGCCGCCCTGAAAGCTGCCAGGAACACCTTCGCAGCCTCCGCGTGGCCGGTGTTCTTCGTGCACACCGCCACGATCGCCTGCTCGGCCGTCTGCCGCTCCGCCCCGGCGGGCGACTTGAGCAGCCCGGCGATCATCGCGCCCACCTGCGGCGCGCCGCCGATGGCACCGAGGGCCCGCAGGGCGGCCTGCCGGGTCGCAGGGTCGGCGTCGGCGGCGAACGTCGTGAGTGCGGGCACGATCGCCCGCGCCCGCCGCTCGGTCAGGATGTCGATGAGCACCGGCCGCAGGCCCGGCTGGGCCGACTCGAGCGCCGCCACGATCTGCCCCGCGGCGTCGCTGCCCCGCAGAATCGCAAGCGCCCGGCGAGCCGCCCCCTTCTCGGGATCGGCGGCCGCGAGCGCCTTGACGAGCGCGGGCACCTCGGCGCCGGAGCCGAGCACGCCGAGAGCCGCGAGCGCGGCGGCGCGCACGGAGGCGTCCTGCGACGTTCCGACGAGTGCCGCGAGCGCGGGCAGCGCCGCCGAGTCGCCGCGGTCGGCGAGCGCTCGCACGAGCGCGATCTGCCGCTCGGGCGCCTGCGTCGCCAGCAACCCGGCGAACGTGCGCGTGGCCGCCTCCCCCTTCGCGGCCGTGCGGATCCGCTCGAGGCCGATTGCGCGAAAGGCGGCATCGTCACGGCCGATGAGATCGACGACCATCGCCACGGCGTCGTCGGCTGCGCAGGCGGCAGTCGCGAGGCTCGCGGCGACAAGCAGGGCGGTGACGATCCGAAGAACGGGACGAAGAATGACGCGAACCATGCTGCGAAACTCCGGCATGTCGGGTTGAGGGATGGCTTCGGGATGCGGCTCGGACGCAAGAGACGTTGAAAGGACGGCGTCAGAGTGCGGCCAGCGACGCGTCGACGCAGGCGAGGACGCCGCGCGTGGCGGCCAGCTCGACCTCCTTCGCAGCGGGCTTGCCTTTCGCGGCGTCGAGGAGCGCCTGGTAGACGCCCCGGGCCTCGGCCCGCCTGCCCGCGGCGAGCAGGCCCTCGGCGCACGCCAGCCGAGCGTCGACGACGGCCCGGCCCAGGCCGCCGGCTGCGAAAGGATCAGCGCTCGCAAGCGCGGCGAGCGCCTCGGGCGAAGACATCCTGCCGAGCGCCTCGGCCGCGGCGGCCGCGATCGTCGCGTCGCCCTGCAGCAGCGCCGCGAGGGCCGGCACGCTCGCCGCGTCGCGCCGCGCGGCGAGCGACGAGATCATGCCGATCGCGAGATCGCCCGACACCTCGCCGAGCGCCGTTCGGAGCGCGGCCGCGGCCTCGGGCGCGCCGATCCGCTCGAGGGCGAACCGGGCCATGTGGGAGTTGTCTTTGTCGCCGAGGAGCGCGGCGAGGGCCGGCACGCTCGCGGCCGTGCCGATCATCATCAGCTTGCGGCAGGCGTATTCCTTGGCTGCGCGGCTGGGGCCGCCCCCGAGGATGCCGCACAGCCGTTTCTCGAGGTCTGCCCGGAGGGCCGCGTCGGCGTGGGCGGCGATCGCCGCCTGGTCGATCGTCTTGAGCGGGGCGGCGTCGGCGGTCCAGTCGTATGCCTTGAGCGCGGCGAACGGGGCGTCGAGCGTGGCGGGGTCGAAGGGCATGGGGGCGTCCTGTTGGAGAGTCCTTTGCAAACCGGATCAGGAGAGCGTCCAGGGCTCGCGGCGGGCCCGGTCGATGAACCGGTTGGCCTCGTCGTCGCCCACGAACTGTTGGGCCGCGCGGTCCCACGTGAGCGACCGCTCGAGCCGGTAGGCGATGCCGATCATGTGCGGCGCGGTCATCGTGTTCACCGCCAGCTCGATGTCGCGGAAGGGCCGCTGGCGGGTCTTCACGCACTCGATGAAGTCGCCGTAGATGCTCCCCTCCCCGTTGCGGTAGGCCGGCACCGGCTTCGGCTCGCGGGGCTGGCCGTCCCCCACGATCTGGATCGCGCTTTGGTGGGAGATCGAGGGCGTGGGCCGCAGGCGGCCGGGCCGGTTGTGGAAGATCTCGACGCCGTTGGGATACGCCACGGAAACGTAGCCCGCCTCCTTGCCGTCCGCGCTCGCCGGGTGAAACGTCACCTTCGCCGGCTGCAGTTCGAGGAGGTCGGCCGCGAAGATCGCGCCGCCGAAGTGGTGCGCGCCCCAGTCGGTGAGACTGCCGCCCGAGTAATCGACGTACGACCGCCAGCTGCCGCCGCCGGTGCCGAAGTTGCCGTTGCAGCGGCCCGGGTTGTAGGGCTCCCAGGGGGCGGGGCCGAGCCACAACTCCCAATCGATGTCCGGCGGCGTGGACTCGGCCGTGAGGTAGCAGGGCATGGAGGGACCGCCGACTGAAATGTCGATCGACTTCACGGCGCCGATCTCGCCGGCCCAGATCGGATCGACGATGCCGCGGTAGTCGCCGAGCACCCGCTGGCTGCCGCCGGAGACGACGCGGCCGTAGCGGCGGGCGGCGGCGACCATCGCCGGACCGTCGCGGAGCACGAGCGTCTCGGGCTTCTGCAGATAGACGTCCTTGCCGGCGCGGCAGGCGGCGGTCGTCATGATCGCGTGCCAGTGGTCGGGCGTGCCGATGTGGACGGCGTCGATGTCGTCGCGGGCGAGCAGTTCGCGGAAGTCGACATAGGCCGCGCAGTCCTTGGTGCCGTTCTTCGCGTCGACGCGGCCCTTGGCCTCGTCCCTCCACTGCTTCCGCACGTCGCACACGGCCACGTACTGCACGTCGGGCCGGCCGAGGAAGTTGGCCTGGTCGCCCTTGCCCTGGTTGCCGATGCCGATGCCCCCCATCACGACCCGGTCGCTCGCCGGCGGCGTGGCGGCGTCGCCGAGGGCCTTCGACGTGAGGACGTAGGGCGCGGCGAACGCGGCCCCGGCTGAGACGGTGCCGGCCTGGAGAAAGCGTCGCCGACTCTCGGTGCGCGACTGGCGACTACCCGGTGTGCTCATGGAAAACCTCCTGCCAGAGTCAGCGTCCCGTCGCGCATTATACCCACCCTGACGCGGCCCGCAATCTGCCATTAGGCAGGGGTTCCGAGCCGAACGCCCCGTCAGTCGCGCCCCCCGCACCCCGGCGCTGTCCCCTCGTAGCCGCAGAGTGGCACTCTGCGGAATGCGGCATGGCGCTCGCGCACGGTGCAGACTGCCAGTCTGCACCTACAAGCTGGCGGCGTGCTGGAGCCAGACGCCCAATCCGCACCTACGGGGGCGGGGTGCTGAGGAGCGGGAGGCCGACTTCGTGGTCGTTGACGCGCAGCAGCGTGTCGGGCGTCATCAGCGGCTCACTCGCGATCCGTTTGTATCGCACGAGGTCGGCCTCGAGCGGCAGGGCGCCGTCGATCCGCAGCCGGCCGTCAACAAGAGTCGCCGACACGTCGCGGGCCGCGAACTCCCCACAAAACGCCGCGAACGCGGCATCGTCGCATGCATCGCACAACTCGATGTCGAGCGCGAGGAGCGCAGGCCGCGTGGGCTGGCCCTCGGCATACACGGCCGTGATCCGCTTGGCCCGCGACTGCCCGCCGTCGGCGTGGATCTCCATCCGCCCTGGCGCCGCCTCGCCGTCGGGGAGCGCGAGCGACCGAACGCCCACGGCCACGTCTCCCCTCCGCAGAAACACGACGCCCGCGGCCGGCAGCGCGGCCGAATCGGAAAGGGGGACGTCGGCCGACCAGATCTCGGCGTCGGCCGGAAGCAGGAGGTGGGCCTGCAGGCAGTCGAGCGGCTCGTCGCGTGCCCCGGGTGGAAGTTTTTCCGGATCGAAATACCATGCGGCCGTCACCCGCCGCCCGCGTTGCGACGCGATCACGAACGGCTTGAGATGGTGCGACTTGTGGTGGCCGTCGTAGCCCACGGGCTTGCGGACGCGGCCGTAGGGGTCGCCGCGGCCGTCGAACACGAGCACCACGTTCGGCGTCGCGCGGTCGCCGGGGAGATTGATCACGAGCGTCTTGTCCTCGGGGCCCGCGCACTCGCCGGCGACGCCGATCGAGCACGTCCGCGACACCCAGTTCGTGGCCCGGCCCCAGGGGGCGTGGTTGAACCGCTGCACGACGAACCGCGGCTCCTCCCCGAGCGGCCCGTCGCGGAGCGTGGCCGGCGGCTCCCAGCGGCAGGCGTCGCGCAGCACTCGCAGCGAGCCGCGAGGCATGCCCGCGAGCCAGCCGCCCGCGTCCGGGGCAGGGGGGGCTGAAAGCCAGCCGGCGTCGGCAAGGTGCTCGTCGACGTAGCCGCGGCCGAAGAGGTAGTCGTAGTCGCGGCTGTGCGGTCCGGAAAGCCGCTCGGCGGGGGAAAACCAGTTGGCCGCGATGCTGCTCCACACGAGCAGAAGCGAGGCCTCGGCCTCGCGGCGGACGGCGGCGTCGGGAGCGAGGCGGCGGATGAGCGCGAGGGAGTCGAGCGTGACGCCGTAGTAGGTGGGGCTCGTGAATTCGCGGAGGCCGTCGGTTCTCGTGAACGTGAGCCAGTCGGACCACAGCCGGCGGCCCGCCGCGGTCACCTCCTCGCCGCACACCCGCCCGAGGGCGAGGTGGTTGAAAACCTTCTTCAGATAGATGTTGGTGTAACCGGGCCGCACCTCGTGGTTCCGCATACCCACGAGCGCGTCGCGGTGCATGGCGTCGAGCAGGTCGCGGGCCGCGGGCGTGAGCCTGTCGGCATGTTCGAGCCGCAGGAGGGCCGAGAGCTCGGTGGCGAACTCGACCGCGTTCAAGTCGCTGACGGCCGCATCGTTCTTCCGCCACCGGTAGTTGCCGAACGCGGGGCTGCCCGGGGCTGTGTCCTGCATCGAGCGGGCGAGACGCAGGGCCTCCTCGACCGCCGCCGGATTCCAGTCGTTGCCGGCCGCCTCGAGCGCGAACCGCAGCGTGCCGCGGATGCCGGCATCGCCGTGGCCGGCGGCAGCGGCGTGCACGGCCGCCGCATGGTGTTCGAGGTCGGCCACGACGGCGGAGGGAGGCGCGGCCGAGGCTTTGCCCTGCCGGCCCGCGAGCGCGGCCAAGCAGGCCATCGCCCAGAGCGCGACGGCACATATCCACGGCGGCACCGGTTTGACAGGGAATCTCATCGTCCTGATCGCAAGCGGCGGTCGGCGGCGGGCACGCGCGGCAGGTGAATGATACGCCCGCGCAAGCCTATCATTTGATAGGAAGCCGGGCGGGTCGGATGAGCGTAGGCTCTCCGCCGGAGGAATCAGAGTCTGTCTCCGGCTGCCGTGGGGAACACGATCGCCATGAGGTCGCGAGCGCGGGGAACCCGGCGGGCGTTCACCCTCATCGAGCTGTTGGTCGTGATCGCGATCATCGGCGTGCTCGTCGGCCTGCTCCTGCCGGCGATCCAGTCTGCCCGCGAGGCGGGCCGGCGGAACGCGTGCACGAACAACCTCCGGCAGCTCGCCCAAGGCGTCCTGCTGTACGACAGCGCCAAGCGGATCTTCCCACCGGCGTGCTTCAATCAAGACTACAAGAATCAAGGTAGTTGGTCAGGCGATGCGCGAAATCGGGTGAGCTGGATTTCCGCGTCCCCTCCGTTCCTGGAGGAGCGGGAACTCTACGATCGCGTGATCGCATATTCGAAGGTCGGGCCCAACCGGTATCCGAACGACGCGACGCCGCTCAACGGTGCCGCGTCGCCCTACATCCGCCAACCGAAGGTGCTGGTCTGCCCGAGCGACCCCAATGCATTCCCGAATGCCGCGATCAACGGCGATTCCACCAATGGTGGCCTCGGCGTGACCAATTACCGCTGCAATCGGGGCGACATTTGGATGGACTGGTGGTGGTACGAATGGCGGGGACCGTTCGGGAATGGCGGCACGGGTTCGTGCGGCCTGAGGAGTAACAGGATCCCCGACGGCTCGTCGAAGACGCTCATGCTCGCGGAGGGCGTCGTCGGCGATCTCGGCACGAATGTCCGCGGCGGCCTCGCGATCGGCGTGGCGATCGCCTCAGGCGCGGCCCCCTCGGTCTGCACGTCGGTCGCGGCGGGCGGTCAGCTCGTGGCATCCGGCGGGGTGAGCGTCGTCACCACCACCACTGGAACCAGCGACACGCTCGGCCGCCGCTGGGGCGACGGGGAGTCGCTCTTCACCGCGTTCTACACGGTCGTGCCGCCGAATGGGCCGAACTGTGGGATCAGCAACATCGATTCCACCAGTATGTGGGCGGTGCCGTCGGCCAGCAGCTATCACTCGGGCGGCGTGAACGTCGCCTGGTGCGACGGCGCCGTGAGGTTCGTCACCGACACGATCGACGCGGGCAATCCCAGCGCGAAGATCACGCAGAGTTCACCGCAGAAATACACAGGGCCCTCGCTCTGGGGTGTGTGGGGGGCGATGGGTACGACGAGCGGCGGGGAGCAGTATGTCCTCGATCAGTAGCCGGCCGCTGCCGCGGGCGCCGCGGCGGTGGAGCGCGGAGCGGTGTCGTGCGCACGGCATAACGGTCGTCATCCTCGCGGTCGGCTGCGGCGGCTGCTCCAGCGGTCCGCCGGTACAATTCGTCGAGGGAACCGTGGTGCTCGACGGGGCGCCCGTCAGCGACTGCACGGTCGGCTTCACGCCAGTGAGTGGCGGCCTGCCCGCGGTGGGGCGCACGGGCCCTGACGGCGGTTTCCGGATCACGGCGGTCCGAGGCGGCCGTGATCGCGGTGGCACCACGGTCGGCGACTACATCGTCACCGTGACCAAGACGAAGCTGCTGCCACTCCCGCCGATTCCCGATGGGGTTCCGATGCAGCCACCGGCGCAGCACCTCGTGCCGGAGGCCTACGGCGATCCGCAGACCTCGCCGCTGCGGGCCACGGTGCGGGAGGGCTCCAACAGCGGACCGGAGTTCCGGTTCGACCTCCGCTCCGACTTCCGCGCGAAGCCGGGCAGCCCGCGTGTCGAGTGAACCGGCGACGGGCCCGGGGACCGGCAACTGCCGGACGGCCCCGGCGCCAACGCCGCGGGGCAGCGTGGCACGGCGGCCGGCCGTCAGTCGGGAGTGACGGCGAGGTCGTAGACGAAGCGGCCCTGCGGATTGCGGGTGCGAGCGAGGACGAAGCCGCACGCGAAGACGGCCGAGCGGTGGATGCCGCCCGGAACCGCGTCGGTGGCCCAACCGCCCGGCTCCCGGCGGTGGATCGTACATCGCACGTCGGCACCGCGGGCGTCGACGAGCCAAAACTCCCGCACGCCCGCCGCATGGTAGGCGATCGGGAGCCGCTCCGTATCCTTCCGGGCCGACGAGTCGCTCACGATCTCGACGACCAGGTCCGGGCCGCCCTCGAACTCAACGAAGCGATCGGGCCGCCCCCCCGCCGCCGGAACCAGCCGCACGCGCCCCGACTCGAGCGACTCCTCCGACACGACGACGACGTCGGGCTCGACCGACAGATCGGCCGCATCCGCCGACACCCGCGTCTCGCCGGTGAAAAGATGCATGCCGCGGGCCACGGCGAGCGGCCACAGGCGGCCCACGATCGCCGTCTTGACCGTACCGTGCGTGAAAATGTCTTCCGGTGACATGTCCACCTCGATGTGGGAAGCCACCCAGTCGATCCGGCCGGCCGTCGGAAACGCCGGCGACCGCGACCAGCGGCGGAAGGCGTCGAGCGAGGCGACGTCGCCCGGGATCTCGCACTGGTCGGCAACGAGGACGGTGGCCATGGGTCGGATCCCGCAGGGATTACGAGCAACTGATCTTCTGTATATATACCTGATGTCGCCCGCCGTCAAGCCCCTGCGGCGGTAGACTTTGCGCTGCTGCTCGGTCCGTTTTTTCTTTCCCCCCTGAAGGTCTCTTCGATGAGCGACATTGCCAGGCAACGCGGCTGCATGCTGCCGCGCCGCACGTTCACCGGCGGCATCGCCGCCGGCTTCTTCGCATCCCACGGTTTCGGGGCTAAGGCCGCCGAGGGCCCGGCCGACAAGCTCTCGATCGCCGTCATCGGCATCGGCGGCCAGGGGGAGGCGAATCTCTCGGGCGTGTCGAAGCAGAACATCGTCGCCCTGTGCGACGTCGACGAGACCCGCGGCGCGAAGGGCTTCGAGCGGTTTCCACGGGCCCGGCGGTTCACCGACTTCCGCCGGATGTTCGATGAACTCGACCGCGAGATCGACGCCGTCGTGATCAGCACGCCCGACCACACGCACTTCCATCCGGCCTGGTGGGCGATCGAGCGGGGCAAGCACGTCTACCTCGAGAAGCCGCTGGCGCACGAGGTCGCGGAGGTGCGCCGCCTCACCGATGCCGCCCGGGCCAAGGGGCTCGCCACGCAGCTCGGCTCGCAGCGGCACGCGCTCGCGGGCCTGCGGGCCGGCGTCGAGATCGTGAAGTCGGGCATGCTCGGCACGATCAAGGAGGTGCACTCGTGGATCGCGAGCAAGCGGGGCATGCCCAAGCCGCCCGGGCCGCCGGAGCCCCCGCCCGGCAACCTCGACTGGGATCTCTGGCTCGGACCGGTGGCCGAGCGGCCCTACACGAAGGGCTTCGCCCCCTACGACTGGCGGTTTTGGTGGGAGTTCGGCACCGGCGAGACCGGCAACTGGGGCTGCCACATTCTCGACATCCCGTATTGGGCGCTCGATCTCGGCCACCCCGTGCGCGTGGCGGGGAGCGGGCCCGACCCCGATCCCGACCGCACGCCGACGGCCCTCACGAGCCGGCTCGACTACCCCGAGCGCACGGTCGCCGACGGCCGCACGCTGCCGCCGGTGAGCGTGCACTGGTATCAGTGCGACAAGCGGCCGCCGTTCCTCGACGAGCTCGGCATCGACGCTGCGGGCCCCGACGGCAAGCGGCCCTCCGACGGCAAGAACACGCTCTTCATCGGCTCGAAGGGGATGCTCCTCTGCGGGTTCAGCGGCCACGTGCTTCTGCCGGCCGACGCCTTCGCCGGCGCGACGGTGCCGCAGACGATTCCGCCCTCGCCCGGGTTCCACGCCGAATGGCTCGCCGCCTGCCGCGGCGGGCCGCCGGCCACGTGCCACTTCGGCTACTCGGGCCCGATGGCGGAGAGCACGCTGCTCGCGAACATCGCTTACCGCGTGCAGACGGAGTTCGCCTGGGACGCCGCCGCGCTCACGAGCGGCCGAGCCGACGTCGACGCGCTCCTGCGGCGTGAGTATCGCAAGGGCTGGGAGCTATAAAAAGGTGACAGCCACCAAATCTGGGCAAGATGCCACCTTCTCCAAATTTGGTGGCTGTCACCTTTTCCCCCTCGTGCTCACATCGTGCGTCGTGGGTGGCTCCGCCGCCGCCGCGCCCCCCGCCATCGGTCGGTCGCCCGAGAACCAGGTGTTCCAGTACCTGGCGGAGGAGACCCGCCCGGGGCCCGACGGAAAACCCCGCAGCGCGACGGCATACCTCTGGATTCCGCCGCGCTGCGCGCGGGTCCGCGGCGTGCTCGTGGCGGGCCGCAACGTCCCCGAGCACTGGCTCGTGGGGCACGACGCGATCCGCGCGGCCTGCGCCGACCACGACCTCGCGATCCTCTGGTGCTGCCCGTCGTTCTTCGACCACACGATCGAGGACGGCGAACACCATGCGGCCTTTCTCGACCAGCTCGTGGCGGCCCTCGCCCACACGAGCGGCTACGACGAACTCGCCACGGCCCCCTGGCTGCCGATCGGCGAGTCGATGCACGTGCTCATGGTGCGGAGGATCGTGGCCGCGCGGCCCGACCGCTGCATCGCGGGGATCCAGATCAAGAACGGCTCGACCGAGCCGCCCGCCGCCACCGTGCCGATGCTGCTGGCGATCGGCACCTGCGACGAGTGGGACCAGGAGACGAAGGACCTCCTCGAGCAGTGGCGCACCGTGCTAATCCAGCAGGGCCTCGTGAAGAAGCGGGCCTCGGTGCCGGCCTGGCCCTGCAGCCTGCTCGTCGAGCCGGCGAGCGGCCACTTCGAGTGCACCGAGCCGATGGCGGGATACATCGCCGCCTACATCCGCGCGGCCGCGACCGCTCGGCTCGACCCGGCCGGCGGCCCGACGCTGCGGCCGGTCGACCTCGCCACGGGGTTCGTCGCGGGGCTGCCGCTCGCCGACGCCGCGGGCGTGCCCCCCACGCCCGCGCGCGACTGCCCTCCCGAGCACGCGAGTCTGCCCTGGTTTTTCACCGAGGCGCTCGCCCGGAGCGCCTCCGACATGAGCGACGTCAACTGGCAGGCCAAGCCGCAGGTGCCGGTGTTCACCGACGCGGCGGCCAAGCCGCTCCCCTTCGGCCGGCGCGGTATCTTCTCGCCGCTGCCCTTCGAGACCGAAGACGACGGGATCACGTTCGCGCTCACGACGGGGTTTCTCGACCGGATTCCGGAGGGCTGGGTGCACGGCGGCACGCCGCTCTCGCAAGCGGCGGGCGAACCGGTGGCGGAGTGGATTTGCGGGCCGGTGGCGCCGCTCGGCGGCAACCGGTTTCGGATCGCCCTCGACCGTACCTGGCGGCACTCGCCCACGTTCCTGCGGGTGTCGCATCCGGGCGATGCCGAATACCGCCCCGGCGTGCAGCCGGCCGAGATCCGCCTCGAGCCCAACACGGCCGGCGCGACGCAGGCGATCACGTTCGAGCCGATTCCCGACCAGCTCGCGGGTGTGCGCGAGGTGCCGCTTCGCGCGACGGCCGATTCGGGATTGCCGGTGCGGTTCTTCGTGCGGGCCGGGCCGGCCGAGGTCCACGGCGACCGGCTCGTGTTCACCGGGATTCCGCCGCGGAGCCGGTTCCCGCTGACGGTGACGGTGGTGGCCTGGCAGTGGGGCCGCGCGTCGGCCCCGCAGGTGCAGACGGCCCCGCTCGTCGAGCGCACGTTTCGGATCACGGCCGCCCGCTGACATCACCGACGGCCACTTCGCCAACTATCGTATGCGCAGCTTTGCCAGTGAAGCACCCCGTCGGCTTGCTGGGGCGGTGCCAGGGAGGCTTACGCATCGCCGCCGAAGCGAATCACCGCACACACTCGCTCCACGAGTTCAGCCAGCTTGGATGGCATGAGCGTGCCCGCTGATCGCAAGATGACTGCTTTATGGACGGTGACGAGTCGGTACGGAAGAGCTACGCTCGGCCGATCGATACCACCGCGTACGAAATCATCCGTGCCGATGGACACCGCGGCCGGATGCGATTCCGATCGACTCGTTATCTGGCAGATCAGCAGGTCGCCCCGTGCGAACGTCGCGAGCACGACGGCGGGCCGACGCTTGCTCGACTGGAGATCAGTGAACGGAAACGGCACCACGACCACGTCGCCGCCTACAAATTCCGCCACGCCTCATCCTCTTCAGGGGTGTCCCAGTCCGCCGCCCATGCGGACTCCGCAAGCGGCAGCAAGGCATGCACGTCCTCGCTTCCATCACCGCCGCCGCCACGTGCCCGAAGGTACCGCAGAAAAGCGAGCACCTCCCGCTGCACACTCTCCGGGGCGTGCTCGAGTTCTTCGAGCAGTGATTTCGTCAGGGGTGACATGAACGAAAGAATAGGTCGGCTAAGGGTACTTCGGCAAGCATCGGCTGAGCGGAGCGGATCACGAGGAGCAAAAGAGGGCGGTGGTGCTGGTTTACGCCGGCGAAGCCATCCTGGCCTTCGCACGCTTGCGAACATCCGGTTCGACGTGTGCCGGCTCCTGCCCGCACATTGAGCGATCCCGCCGGCCCGTGCCCCTATCATTCGGTGGATGCGGTGGCTCCCGCCGCTGCGGTACACCGCAGGCATGATTTCGACGCACCGCTGTGTCGCCTGTCGCCTCGTTTCCCCGTTCCTCGCCGTCGTGGCGGCCGCGACCGCCGTGGCTGCCGATGCGCCCCCGCGCGACGCCTATCCCTGGGAGCGCGAGGGGCCGGCGGTTCCCGCCTTCGAGATCCGCCCGATCACCGCCCGGCCGGCCCTCCTCATCGACCCGACCGACGTGGCCGACGTCAGGCGGCGGTTCGAGGCCGCGCCGGGGCATCCCGAGGCCACGCCCAAACGCATGGGCCCCACGCTGCACGCGCTCTTGTATGGCGACGACCAGGCCAGGCGCGAGGCCACGGACGAATCGGGATTGCCGGTGCGGTTCTTCGTGCGGGCCGGCTCGGCGTCCACACGACCAACATCTATCATTTGACGGATGTGCCGGCGGCGGCGGTTGCGCTAGAAAATGCGATCATGGGTTCCTCACATAATCGCGCAACGGTCCTTGCGGTCGTCGTGCTTGCGGCCACCGCCGCTGGTTGCACCCGCACCGTCAAGCCCCGCGAGTTCGCGAGGCTCGAGCAGGCGCTGCACGGCCACTGGTCGAGCACGCGCGACGTAGTGCTTCCGGCCGGCTCCGACCCGTGGGACGTGTCGCGGGGTGTCGAGCAGGAGCACGTCGAGATCGATCGCTATATCGATGCCCGCTCGGAGCCG
>RGVT01000260.1 GCA_010027105.1 Planctomycetia bacterium | reverse complement strand
CCACGACCCGATCTTCGACATCGCCCAGCAGCTCGAGGAGGTGGCGCTCGCCGACGACTACTTCATCGAGCGGAAGCTGTATCCGAACGTCGACTTCTACTCCGGCGTGATCTACCGTGCCATGGGGATCCCGGTGCAGATGTTCACGGTGCTGTTCGCGATGGGCCGCCTCCCCGGCTGGATCGCCCACTGGATCGAGATGCACCACTCCCCCACCAAGAAGATCTGCCGCCCGCGCCAGATCTACTCGGGCGAAACCCTCCGCGACTTCGTGCCGATCGACAAGCGCCCGTAGGACAGGCTTCAGCCTGTCATGCCCCCCATGTAGGACAGGCTTCAGCCTGTCATGCCCCCATGTGGGACAGGCTTCAGCCTGTCATGCCTGAACTCGCCCAACCCGGCTCGGGGTTACCCCGTACCGTCTCGCCGGACGTTCGCTGCGCCCTCCGAGCTGCGCTCACTCCTAGCGACTGGCGCTGCGCCATCCATGGCTTCGCTGGTCGCTAAAGCCGGCTCAACGGTAGGGGCAACCCCTCGCCTCCCCTTTTTCAGTTGAGTTACTCGGGCACCGATTCGTCGTAGGCGAATTGGTCGACGAAGCCAGGATGGCGCAGCGCCAGTGAGTCCGAGTGAACGGAGCCTATGGATGGGCGCAGTGAACGTCCGGCGACGGGATATGGGGAGTCCGAAGCCGGCGCCTTCCTTGAAGGCTGCCGGGCAGAAGCCTGTCCTATGCGCGCTTCGCGCGGAAGAAGTCGCTGAGGATCGCGCCGCATTCGGTGGCCAGGACGCGGCCGGTGTGCTCCACGCGATGGTTGAGCCGCGGGTCTTCGAAGAGCCTGTAGAGCGATTCGACCGCGCCGGCCTTCGGGTCGGGCGCGCCCCACACGACCACGGGCACGCGGGCCTGGAGGATCGCCCCGGCGCACATCGGGCAGGGCTCGAGCGTGACGTAGAGCGTGCAGCCCTCGAGCCGCCACGAGCCGAGCGCCGCGGCCGCCTGCGTGAGGGCGATCATCTCGGCGTGGGCGGTCGGGTCCTCGAGCTGCTCCCGCTGGTTGTGGGCGCTGGCGATCACGCGGCCCGCGGCCACCACGATCGCGCCCACGGGCACCTCGTCCTCGGCGGCGGCGGCCCGGGCCTCGTCGAGGGCCAGCCGCATCCAGCGGTCGTGCGGCGTGCCGCCGGCGAGGGAGAGCGGCAGGTCGTCGTCGAACGTCTCCATCGCCGCACTCTACCAGACTCTATCGGCGGCCACGCGGAGCGGGTACGATCCAGGAAGGCGCGTGGCCCGCGTCCGCGCGAGACCGCCCCGGATGACCGCATGGACACCACCTCCCTCGTGACGCTCCTCCTGCGCTGGGCCCACGTGCTCGCCGCGATCGCGGCGCTCGGAGGCCTCGCATTCGCCCGGTTCGGCCTCGTGCCGGCACTCGCCGAACTCGATGCCGCCACCCGTGACCGGATCCACGACGGCATCCGCCGGCGCTGGCTGCCGTGGGTGATCGGGGCGATCACGGTGCTCCTGGCGAGCGGCCTGGCCAACTTCCTCCTCTTCAACGCCCGCGTGAAGGCCGACCCGGCGTTCTGGGGCGGCACGTGGATGCGCGACACGAGCTACCACGCCCTGTTCGGGGTGAAGTTCCTGATCGCGATGGTGATGTTCTACTTCTCGAGCGCCCTGGTCGGCCGCGGCGCGGGCACGCAGTGGGTGCGCGACGACCGGGCGAAGTGGCTCGGCGTGACGCTCGCCCTGGGGATCGTCGTGGTGCTGATCTCGGGCTGGATGCGACAGTTGCACACCGGGCCGAACGCGCCGCCGCCGGCGCGGGCCACGGCCGCCGGCGACTGACGGGAGCGGCCATGGACAAGAAGGAAAAGAAACGGATCGAGGTGCTCCAGCAGAAGATCGCGAAGCTGCAGCAGCAGTTGGCCGGGGCCAGGAAGCAACCCGACGACCCGGCCGACGTCCCCCGGATCGAGAAGGAACTCGCCGCCGCCCACGCCGAACTCTCCACGCTCAAGAAATCCTGACCCCGCCGTCGCGCGGCGCACCGGGCCGATGACCCTCACCGACTTTTTCGCGCGGCTCTTCGGCGGCTCGCCGCGGGTGCGGCTCGAACAGCGGTACGAGCGGCTGCAGGAGAGCGTCTCGGGGACGATGTCGCAGTTTTACAAGGCCCGCGACCACCAGACCGGGGCCGTCGTCGGGCTGAAGATCATCGATCCGCAGAAGCTCGAGCCGATCGAGGCGCGGTACAAGGGGCTCGGCAAGCCGTCGGAGGGGGAGATCGGCCAGCGGGTCACGGGGCCGAACATCGTGAAGACGCTCGCCTGGGGCGTGGCGGGCGACGGGCGGCCGTACGTGGTTCAGGAGTTCGTCGAGGGCACGCTGCTCCACGCGCTGCTCTCGGCGCGGAAGGCGCTGCCGCCGCAGAAGCGGCTCGACCTGGTCCGCCAGGCGGCGGCGGCGGTGGCCACGGTCCATCGGGCGGGCTTCGTGCACCGCGACGTCTGTCCGCGGAACTTCATCCTCAGGCCCGACGGCCGGCTCGTGCTGATCGACTTCGGCCTGGCGGTGCCCGACAAGCCGGTGTTCCTCCAGCCCGGCAACCGGATCGGCACGCCCAACTACATGGCCCCGGAAGTGGTGCGGAGGCGGCAGGCCGACAAGCGGCTCGACGTCTTCTCCTGCGGCGTCACCGCCTACGAGATCTGCACGCTCGACCTCCCGTGGCCGCGGGGCACGAGCGGCAAGGCGGCGCTTTCGCACGACTCGCCGCCGGCCGACATCCGCGAGCGGTGGCCCGACATCCCGGGGCCGCTGGCGGAGGCGATCATGGCCTGCATCGCGGCCGATCCGGCCCGGCGGCCCGAGACGCTCGACGCGTTTCTCGCCCGCATCAAGGGCGTGGCCCTTGATGCGGCCCCCCGGCCGTCTTAAAGTCACGATCTTCCCGCACCTACCGAGGATCATGCCATGACGATGGACAAGAGCCTGCGCGTCCGCAAGGGAGGCGCGAGCTCGCGCAACGTGCTCTCCCGGGCCGAGCGGATCGCGAAGCTCAAGGAGCAGGAGCGCTGGCAGGAGGGCCGCAGCCCGATCGGCCTGCCGAAGGTGCGGGTGCAGAAGATGGCGATGAAGAAGAAGAAGGCGAAGGCCGCCGAAGGCGCCGAAGGCGCGGCCGCCGCCCCGGCCGCCGCCAAGAAGAAGTAGCGCGATTCAACCGGTCGCGCCCCCCATTACCGCCCCGGCCGCGGCCCGGCCCGACGCGATCACCTGCGGGATGCCGACGCCGGTGTAGGCGGCCCCCGCCACGGCGAGGCCCGGCAGCCGTGCGAGCCGCTCCCCGATCGCGGCCACGCGGTCGAGATGCCCCACGTGATACTGCGGCATCGCCCCGGCCCAGCGGTCGACCTGCACCAGCCGCGGAGCGCCGCTCGCGCCGACCACGGCGGCGAGTTCCCGCCGCACGAGTTCGACGAGCGGACCGTCGTCGAGGGCCGCCGCGTCGGGATCGAGGGCCCCTCCCACGAACGACCGCAGCAGGACGTGGCCCGCCGGCGCCCGGCCGGGATACTTCGCGCTCGAGAAGCTGACGGCGATGATCCGCGGGCCGGCGCCGCGGGGCACCACGACGCCCGCCGCGTCGAGCGGGTGCGCCACGTCGGCCCGGGCGTATCCCAGCGACACGATCGCCGAGCCGGCGTATTCGATCGTTCCGAGCGCGGCGGCGAGCGCCGCGTCG
>RGVT01000259.1 GCA_010027105.1 Planctomycetia bacterium | reverse complement strand
GAGCGTGAGGCCGAGCTTGCCGAGCCGCTGCCGGCCCGCCGACCGCAGCTGCGCGCGAAAGCCGTCGACGAACGGCTTCATCACCGGGTCCCTGAGCAACTGGCCGAACTGGGTGCGGTCGAAGCTTTCCTGGAACAGGCCCGGATCGGCGACGCTGATCCAGGCCCGGGTCGTGGCGGGAAACACCGTCTCGCTCGGCGGGAAGGAACCGGCGCCGGCAAAGGAAGCCGCGGCCAGCACGAAAACGGCGGCCGCCGCGGCGGCCCCACTCCACCGGCCACGCGGCGGCACGTCGAACCGCGGGCAACCGGCCACTGTGAATCCGTTCACGATCGGAGACTCCTTCGGGATGTGAGGGCCGCGCGAGCCGCTCTCCTTATCGTGTCCGGCGGCCCGCCGTCTCGACCCTCTCCCCGGCCGCCGGCGACGACACCGGAATCCGGGCAACCGGGGAAGTGTGGCAGGAATCGCGGGTTTCCTCAACGTCAACCGGGCCGTGCGTTCACCCGGGGGCTGGGAAGGGCAGGAGGCCTGGGGCCCCGGCCGCCGCGACGACCACCGCCACGACGCAGCCGGCGAGCACGAGCGCCTGCTGGGTGTCGGGGCTCGCGGTGAGGGCTTCGCCGACGAGGCACGCGGCGCCGAGCAGCGTGGCGGCCGCCCCGAGGGCGGCGACGACGGCCGCCGCCGGCCACGCCCCGCCGCCGTCCAGGCCCCCGACGACCGCCGCCACGAGAGGCGGCCAGCCGAGGATGGCGGCGGTGGTGAGCGCCGCCTGGAGCGCGTCACGCCGGCGGCCCGGGCCAAGGGCGCCCAGCCCTGGCGCCGCCGGCGCGGCCCTCTCGGCCCGCCGCCAGAGGCGCGCGTGC
Organism: Planctomycetia bacterium; assembly: GCA_010027105.1. Lineage (GTDB taxonomy): Bacteria > Planctomycetota > Planctomycetia > Pirellulales > UBA1268 > RGVT01. Next base: position 2,911 of record RGVT01000259.1, on the reverse strand, counting down.
GAGACGCCGTCGCCGAGCGTCGCCGCCGGCACCGCCAGGGCGATGAACCAGCCGAGCGACGCGACGAGGTCGAGCGGAGCGCACTCGGGGGCCAGGAACAGCCAGCCCACCATGCCGCCGAGGGCCGCGGCCATGGCCAGGGTCGTCACCACCCGCCGGGCCCGCTGCCGCGGAGGCGTGGCCCAGGCGGCGGGTCGCCCGCCGCCCCAGGCGGCGGCGACGAACGCCGCCGCACACAACGCCCCACAGCCGACGACGCGGCCCGGAACGCCTGCGGGCCCGCCGCCTTCGGCCCACCAGCCCAGGGCCGCCGCCCCGGCCGCCACGAGGATCGCGGCCGTGGCCGCGTCCGCCGGCAGGAGATCGCGCCGGGCACACGCCGCCACCACGACGCCGGCGGCGCAGATGCCCAGGCCCCCGCTTGCGGCGAGCCAGCAATCGCCCCGGACGGCCGCCGCACCGAGCCAGCCGGCGAGCGGCCAGCAGATCCGCGCGGCGAGCGTCAGGCACGCAGGCCCCGCGGCCTCCCTCGCGGCCGGAGCCTGCCCCGCGCCGATCGCCGCGAGAAGGCCACCGAGCGCGGCCGACACGAGGGGCGGGCTCGGCCAGCCGACGGGCAGGGCCGCGGGCAGAAGCGCCGCGGCCGCGAGGCCCGTCGCGGCCGCCAGCCACGAGGCCGGCCGCCGCGCGTCGATCCCCACGAGGAGCGCGAAACGCCGCAGCACCCGCTCACATCCTCGGCCGCACCCGCCCCTGCACGCGGAGCGGCACGCCCATGATGCGGAGGAAGCCCTCCGCGTCGGTCTGATCGTAGGAGCCGCCCCCCTCCATCGACGCGATCGCCGCGTCGTAGAGGCTGTGCGGGCTCGAGCGGCTCTTCACGAGCATGTTGCCCTTGTACAGGTTCAGCTCCACGGTGCCGGTGACCGGCTTTTGTGCCTGGCGGATGAAGGCCAGCAGCGCGTCCATCTTCGCGCAGTACCAGAAGCCGTAGTAGACCATCTCGGCCACCTCGGGGGAGAGCCGGTCGCGCAGGTGCACGAGGTCGCGGTCGAGCGTGATCTGCTCGACGAGGCGGTGGGCCTCGTAGAGGAGCGTCATGCCGGGCGCCTCGTAGACGCCGCGGCTCTTCATGCCGACGAACCGGTTTTCCACGATGTCGGTGCGGCCGATGCCGTTGCGGCCGCCGATCTCATTGAGCGCGAGCACGATCTCGTGGGCCGCGAGGGACTTGCCGTTGACCCGAACGGGCACGCCGCGCTCGAAGTCGATCGTCACCGTCTCGGGCGCGTCGGGCGCCGCCTGCGGCGAGACGGTCATCCCGAAATCGACGAGGCCGAAACCGTCGGTGGTGAGTTCCTCGAGCAGGCCGGCCTCGTAGCTCGTGTGGAGGCAGTTCTCATCGGAGCTGTAGGGTTTGCCCTTCGAGGCCTTCACGGGGATCTTCTTCCGCTCGCAGAACTCGATCAGTTCCTTGCGGCCGGGGAAGCGGTCGCGGAAGGCGGCGATCCGCCACGGGGCGAGCAGGGTGATCTGCGGGTCGAGCGCCTCGGCGGCGAGCTGGAAGCGGCACTGGTCGTTGCCCTTGCCGGTGGCGCCGTGGGCGTAGACCGTGGCCCCCTCGCGGTGCGCGATCTCGACGCACACCTTCGAGATCAGCGGCCGCGCGATCGACGTGCCGAGCAGATAGGTGCCCTCGTAGCGGGCCTGCCACTGGAGCGTGGGAAACGCGAAATCGCGGCACAGCTCCTCGCGCACGTCGACGATCTCGGCCTTCACGGCCCCGCAGTCGCGCGCCTTCTGGAGGATCGCCTGCCGATCCTCGCACGGCTGCCCGAGGTCGACGTACACCGCGACCACGTCGTACCCCTGCTCGATGAGCCACCCGAGGATCACCGACGTATCCAGCCCGCCCGAATACGCTAAGACGCACTTTTGCTTAGAAATCACTGTTCTCTCCCAAGGACCGGATGCCTCCGCTGCGGGAGGCGACGGAATCGGCGAACGCTCGAGGAGCGTTGGGCCGCCGCGGCCCACGCGACGACCCATCCACCACCGGGATGGTGGACTCCTTTCAGTTTGCCGTTCCGTCGCCGGACCATCCGCAACGGCGAGTCACACCTCGTGCACCAACGCCATATTGTGCCCACCCGTCCCGAAGCCGGAACCCGCCACCAGCAAAATCCGGTCGCCATGCTGGAGCCGCCCCTCGCGGAGCCCCCAGGCGGTCACGTGCTCGAGCAGGGCGGTCGTGTCCTTCGTGGCTACGCTGGCCAGCGGCGTCACGCCCCAATAGAGGGCCATCTGCCGCAGTGCCGCGGGATCGTCGGAGAGGCCGAGCGTGGGCACGGCGCCGCGCCGCTTCGACCGGGCGATCGCCGTCACGCCGCTGCGGCTGGCCACGACGAACAGCTTCGCGTCGAGCTCGCCCGCGATCCGGCTCGCGCCGTCCACGACGGCCTGCGTGATCGGGTGGAGGCCCTCGACGAGGTGCTCCGGCGCCGGCAGAAACTCCTGCACGGGCACGCCGGCCGAGCCGCGCGCCGCCTGGAAGCGGCCCTCGAGGTAGTGCCAGCGGTCGGCGAGATACTGCCGCTCCGTCTCGCGGGCGATCCGCTTCATCATCTTCACGGCGTCCACGGGATGGTCGCCGATCGCCGTCTCGCCGGAGAGCATGCAGGCGTCGGCACCGTCGAGGATGGCGTTGGCCACGTCGGTGGCCTCGGCGCGGGTCGGCCGGCGGGCGTGCTGCATGCTGTCGAGCATCTGCGTGGCCACGATCACGGGCTTCTGATACCGCTGGCAGGTGCGGATGATGAGCTTCTGGACCATCGGCACGCCCGCCACGTCGATCTCCACGCCGAGGTCGCCGCGGGCCACCATCACCGCGTCGGCCGCCTCGACGATCGAC
>RGVT01000258.1 GCA_010027105.1 Planctomycetia bacterium | reverse complement strand
GCAGCCCGGAGGGCGCAGCGAACGTCCGGCGAGACGGTACGGGGTGACCGCGAGCCGGGGCAGGACAGGCGAGACGCCTGTCCCACGACTTCATCCCTACGGCTGGTGGTGCGAGTCGCCGATCACGGCGTCGTCGGCGTCGACTCCCGCGGCCGTCTTGCCCGCGTGATTCTTGTAGAGATGGTCGTCGCGGTGGAGGTTCTCCTCCCGAACCCGTTCGATGTGGCCGTCTTCGTAGAGGATGAGGTGGAGCCCGCCGGGATGGTTGGTGCTCTTCTGGCAGGAGTCGTCGGGGGCGTCGGCCATGAGCGGCTGGTGGACCCGCCGCAGGTTGGCGTTGGGCTTGAGCGCCCCCGACGCGTCGCGATGACCGAGCGTGTAGCCGTAGTCGCCCCCCATCAGGCGCACCATCTCCTCGAACCGCGGCGTGCCCACGGCGGCCTCGACCTCGTCGAGCGACGGGATGCGGAAGCCACCCTGCCGGTCGATCGCCGTGCCCGGCACGAGCAGCGTGCCGTCGTCGGCGACGAGCCGCTGCTCGGAGACGAGCGTGGGCGCGTAGAGCCCGGCCCGCGAGAGCGGGCCCGAGTCGGGGGGCGTGGGAAATACCCGGTGCGACTCGGCGTAGCCCTGGAGGGCGAGCGACGCCTGCTGAAGGTTGCGCTCGGCCCGGCGGGCCCGGGCGTCGGAGACGGCATCGAGCAGGAGCGGGGCCAGGAGCACGCAGGCGGCCATCGCGATGGCCGCGATGATCGCCCTGTCGAGCCACGCCCGCGGACCGCCCCCCGCCTCGTCGGCGTTGGTCGAGAAGGCACGTGGCACGGGAAGCGGCCGCCCTGCGGACTGGGCCGCCACGAACGCCAGCGTGCGCGCCGCCAGCCCGGGGGGCGCGGGCAGCGTCTCGCGGTCGCGGTCGAGCACGCCGAGCGCGGAGCGGAGCGCCTCGAGATCCCGGTGCAGCGCTGGCCCCTCGTGTGGATCGGCGAGCGCCGTCTCGATCCGCCGTGCCTCGGGCTGGTCGAGCGCGTTGAGCAGGTAGCCGACGAGGTCGTCACGCATGGGAGGGCTCGCGGGATGAGGAGCGGCGGTTCATGGATTCATGGATTCATGGATTCATGACTGGATGCGTCCGCTGGCCAGCCACGACTCGTTGAGCTTGAGCAGCGCGGCGTGGAGCCGGCTCTTCACGGTGCCCACCGGGATGCCGAGCACGTCGGCGGCCTCGCGGTATTTCATCCCCTGGTGGTAGACCAGGAGCACGGCCCCCTTGAGCGTCTCCGGCAGGTCGTTCACCGCCGACCGCACCCATTCGCGGGCCTCCTCGGCGGCCAGCTGGTCGGCGGCGGTGCGGTCCGGGGCCGAAAGCATCTCGACGAGGGCGCCCACGTCGTCGTCGGTGCCGGTGCGCTGGTCGATGCTCACCATGCGGTGTCTTCGATTGCGGCGTTGGGCGTCGATCGCCTGGTTCGTGGCGATCGTGTAGAGCCAGGGGCGAAACCGCCTGCCGTCCTCGAAGTTCTCCTTCTTCAGATAGACCTGGAGAAACGTCGCCTGAAACACGTCCTCCGCCATCTCCGCGCTGCCGACGTAGCGGCGGAGGTAGCTGAAGAGTTCCTGTTGGTAGCGGTGCACGAGCGACTCGAACGCCGCCTGGTCGTCGTCCACGCGAAACCGCCGCAGCAGATCCTCGTCGGTCTGCCCCGCGGCCCCACCTCCCGCCCCGTCGTCCGGAGCACGGGCGGCCGGCGCGGGACGTTCGAGGGATCGTCCGCGGTGGTCGGAATCGTGGACTACCATGCTTCGATACGCGGCGCGGGCCGGAACGGTTCGCCGCGGGCTGAACTCCCGAGAAAAGGCCCTCAATCCACGGTCGGGGCGAGTATAGCCGCCCGGTGACCCGGCCCGGGCACCGGGGCCCTTGTGCTACCCTGGGCGGCCATGATCCGCCCCTCCCCGCCCTACCGCTGGGCCGCGCCCGGCGACGTCAACGCGTTTTTCGGCCTCGCCCTCGACAACCTCGCCGACCTGGTGCTCGCCGTGTCGCTCCTGGCGGCCGTGTTCGACTACCCGTTGGACTTCGCCCTTTCGCACCTCGTGCCGGGCACCGCCGCGGGGGTCGTGGTGGGGGACGTGCTCTTCACCTGGATGGCCTTCCGGCTCGCCCGGCGCACCGGCCGCGGCGACGTGACGGCGATGCCCCTGGGGCTCGACACCCCGAGCACGTTCGGGATGGTGTTTTTCGTGCTCGGGCCGGCCTTCGCCACCGCGCTTGCCGGCGGCATGGAGCGCGAGGCTGCGGCCCGCCACGCCTGGCACGTGGGCATGTGCGCGATCGTGGCCAGCGGCGGCTTCAAGCTGGCCTGCGCCTTTCTCGCGGGCCCCGTGCGCCGGCTCGTGCCGCGGGCGGGGCTCCTCGGCAGTCTCACGGCGATCGCGCTGGCGCTGATCACGTTCCTGCCGCTCGTCGAGATCTTCGGTTCGCCGGTCGTCGGGCTCCTCTCCATGGGGATCGTGCTCGCCTCGCTCACCGCGCGGATCCCGTTTCCGTTCCGGGTGCCCGGGGCGCTCGCCGCGCTGCTCGTGGGCGGAGCGGTGCACGTCGCGGGAACGGCGGCCGGCTGGCTGCCCGCCGACACCGCCCACGCCGCGTTCGATCCGCGGTCGGCACTGTGGCCCGTCGAGTGGCTCGCCGCCCTCCGCTTCGAGTGGCTCGAAGCCTGGCCCGACACCGTCAAATACCTGCCGATCGTGATCCCCTTCGCCCTCGGCACCGTCGTCGGCGGCATCGACTGCACGGAGAGCGCCGCGGCCGCCGGCGACGAATACCACACCGGGCGCATCATCGGCGTGGAGGCGATCGCCACACTCGTGGCGGGGGCCTGCGGCGGCGTGATCCAGACCACCCCCTACATCGGCCACCCCGCCTACAAGGCGATGGGGGGCCGCGCCGCGTACACGCTCGCGACGGCGCTCGTCATCGGCGGCGCAGGACTCACCGGCACGTTCGCCTATCTCTACCAGGCGATCCCCGGCCCCGCGATCCTGCCGATCCTCGTCTTTATCGGTCTCGAGATCACCGCCCAGAGCTTCCACGCCACGCCGCAGCGGCACTATCCCGCCGTCGCGATCGCCTGCGTCCCGGCGCTCGCGGCCATGGTGACGATCCAGACCGACAAGCTCCTGGCCACGGGCGCGAAGCCGGCGGCCGACCTCGGCCGCGAGCTGTTCTCGACGCGGCTCCTCTCGGCGGGCTTCATCGTCACGAGCCTCGTCTGGGCCGGCCTCGTCACGGCCCTCATCGACCGCAAGCCGCTGCAGGCCTCCGGCTGGGCCGTCGCCGCGGCCGCACTCACGCTCTTCGGCATCATGCACTCCCCCTTCCCCGACGGCCGCCTCTTCGCCCCGTGGGCGATCGGCACGCTCCCGATCGAAGCCGCCGGCCGCGGCCCGCTCGACCTCGCCGGGGCCTACGGACTGTTGGCAGCGCTGTTCGCGGGCTGGAGCGCATGGCTCGGCGCGTATCCTTCCGATGCAGCGTGATCGTCCACTCGCCCGAGCCGGCTCGGGGCTGCCCCGATGTGGGACAGGCTTCAGCCTGTCATGCCCCGATGTGGGACAGGCTTCAGCCTGTCATGCCCCGCCGGCTTCGGGCTCCCCGCATCCCGTAGCCGGACGTTCACTGCGCCCATCCATGGCAATCCTGTTCGGCACGGCGATTGCCTGACCGTGGGGCAAGCGTCCCGCTTGCTGTAGGACAGGCTTCAGCCTGTCATGCCTCAACGCGCCCGCG
>RGVT01000257.1 GCA_010027105.1 Planctomycetia bacterium | reverse complement strand
GCCCGGGCCCGCCGCTCCCGCGGGGGTGTGACGTGCCGGCCGCCGACGCGATGGTGCGGCTGCTCGACGACGGGGAGGCGGCGGCGGCCTGGGGCCGGGCCGCGGGCCTGGCCGACCCGGCCGGGGCCCGGCGCACCTTCCTGGCGCTCGCCGAGCTCGGCCTGCCGTTCGACCTGCTCGGCGCCGTCGCCGACCGGCTGGCAACGCTCCTGCCGCAGGCGGCCGACGCCGACCGCGTGCTCGCGGCGGTGGAGCGGTTCTTCGCGGCGCTCCGCAGCCCGCTCTCGACGGCCGCGCTCTGCGAGCGCGATCCGCGGGCGCTCGAGACGCTCGTGAAGATCTTCGCGGCCAGCCCCCACCTCGCCGAGATCGTGATCTCCGACCCCGAGTCGTGGGAGCAGGTGCGGCTGGGGCAGGGGCGGCCGGAGAGCCGGGCGACACTCGCCGCGGCCCTCCGCGCCGACGTGGAGGCGGTGTCGGATCCCGCCGACGTGATGCGGGCCCTGCGGCGGTTCAAGCGGCGCGAGACGCTGCGGATCGCCTACGGCGACGTCGTCGGCGGGCAGCCGCTCGAGACCGTGGTCGCGCAGATCTCGCACGTGGCCGACGCGATCGTGGGGGAGGCGGTGCGGTCGGCCGTGGCCCGGATCGAGGCGCAGCGCGGCGTGCCGCGCGGCCCCGGCGGCTCTCGGGCGACGCTGGCGGCGATCGCCCTCGGCAAGCTCGGGGGCGCCGAGCTCAACTACTCCAGCGACATCGATCTCGTCTTCGTCTACTCCGCCGAGGGCCGGGCCGAGGGTCCCAAGCCCTGCTCCAACCAGGAGTTCTTCGAACGGACGGTGCAGGAGGCGGTGCGGCTGCTCGCGGAGCCGACGGAGCTGGGGGCCGCCTACCGCGTCGACCTGCGGCTGCGGCCGCACGGCGGCGTCGGGCCGGCGGTGCTCGCGCTCGAGCCGACGCTCAACCACTACGACCAGTTCGGCCGCACCTGGGAGCGGCAGGCGTGGGTCAAGGCCCGGGTGGTGGGGGGCGACGAGGCGCTCGGGGCGCGGCTGCTCGCCGAGCTCGAGCCCTGGGTGTGGCGGCGCTGGCTCTCCGGGGCCGACATCAGCGGCATCAAGGCGCTCAAGCGGCGCATCGAGCGCCGGGCCGCCCGCGAGGGGGCCGACGAGCGGAACCTGAAGACGGGCCGCGGCGGCCTGCGCGACGTCGAGTTCACGATCCAGTTCCTGCAGCTGTTGAGCGGCGGCGACACGCCGCAGGTGCGCACCGGCACCACGCTCGAGGCGCTCCGCCGGCTCGCCGCCGCCGGCGCCCTCACCGACCAGGAGCGCGGGATCCTGGAGCGCGGCTACGTGCTCCTGCGCACCGTCGAGCACCGCCTGCAGATCCTCTGCGACCGGCAGACGCACGACCTCCCGGCCGATCCGGAGGAGTTCGCCCGGCTGGCCGCCCGCTGCGGCTACGGCCGGGCCGCCGACGCCGCCGAGCGGCTCCGCCGGGATCTCGCCTCGGCCACCGACCTGAACCGCCGGATCCTCGACCACCTGCTGCACGACGCCTTTCCCGGCGAGGCGGCGCCCGAGCCGGAGGTCGACCTCGTGCTCGATCCGGAGCCGCCGCCGTCGTTCGTCCACGAGGTGCTCGCGCGGCATGGGTTCCGCGACGTGCCCGCCGCCCACGCCGCGCTCGTGTCGCTCGGCGAGGAGCGGGTGCGGTTCCTGTCGACGCGGCGCTGCCGCCACTTTCTCGCGTCGATCGCGCCGCGGCTCCTGGGGGCGATCGGCCGGACGCCCGACCCCGACGCCGCGCTCGCGAACCTGGGCCGCGTCGCCGACTCGCTCGGCGGCAAGGGGGTGCTGTGGGAACTGTTCAGCTCGAGCCCGGCCGCGCTCGACCTCACGGTGCGGCTCTGTTCGTCGAGCCCGTTCCTCTCGGGGCTGCTCGTGGGCAACCCCGGGATGCTCGACGAGCTGCTCGACAGCCTCGTGCTCGAGCGCCTGCCCGACGAACGGGCCCTCGCCACGGGCCTCGACGAGCTCTGCCGCGGCGCCGCCGACATCGCGCCGATGCTCCACGCCTTCAAGGTGTCGCAGCAGCTCCGGGTGGGCGTCCGCGACATCCTCGGCAGGCTGGACGCCGTGGCGGTGACCGGCGCCCTCACGGCGATCGCCGAGACGATCGTCCGCAGGGTCGTGGCCCACGAGGAGGACCGGCTCGTGAGCCGGCTCGGCGAGCCGATGGCCGGCGAGGGGGATACGGTGGGCGTGCGGGCCGCGGCGATCGTGGTGGCGATGGGGAAGTGCGGCGGCCGGGAGATGAACTACGCCAGCGACGTCGACGTGGTGTTTCTCTACGACCACGACGGCATGACGTTTCCCACGCGCCGCAGCCGCCGGTCGCTCGAGAGCACGAGCAATGCGCACTTCTTCGGCGAACTCGCCCAGCGCACGATGAAGGTCTGCAACGCCTTCACGCCGCAGGGGCGGCTCTACGAGATGGACTCGCGGCTGCGGCCGAGCGGCAAGAGCGGCCCGGCGGCGATCTCGCTCGCGTCGCTCGAGGCCTATTTCGCACCGGACGGCCCGGCGGCCGTGTGGGAGCGGCAGGCGCTCGTGAAGGCCCGCGTGGTGGCGGGCCCGCGGCCGGCCGCCGCCCGCGCACGGCAGATCATCCACCGCGCGGCCTACGAGCGGCCCTGGACGGCCGCCGAACTCGGCGCGATCCGCGCGATGCGGCTGCGGATGGAGGAGGGGGCGAAGCCCATGAACCTCAAACGCGGCCCGGGCGGCGTGGTCGACATCGAGTTCATCGCGCAGGCCCTGCAGCTCCTGCACGGCGGCGCGAATCCGGCGCTGCGCACGCCCGAGACGCTCGCCGCGCTCGGGGCCCTCCACGCGGCCGGCCACCTCGACGCGGCCGACCACGCCTTCCTCTCCGCCGCCTACCGGACGCTGCGCACGATCGAGGGCCGGCTGAGGCTCCTCGACGCCCGCGCCCGGCACGACTTCCCCGACGACCCCGTCGAGCAACGCACCCTCGCCCACCTCCTCGGCGCGGCCGACCCCGACGCCCTCGTGGCCGAGGTACAGTCCCTCACCGCCCGGATCCGCGCCACGTTCGACCGGATCTTCGCCGCCGTCGCAGAGCCCTGAAGCCACCCCCGTAGGACAGGCTTCAGCCTGTCACGCCCCCATGTGAAACAGGCTTCAGCCTGTCACGCCCCCATGTGAAACAGGCTTCAGCCTGTCACGCCCCCATGTGAAACAGGCTTCAGCCTGTCACGCAGCGGCTACCGATTCACCACGAGGGCCGGCCACCAGCTGCACAGGTACCACGCCCGGGGCGTCGTCCACTCGGCGAAGGTCTCGAGCGAAAGCCGGGCGCCCGGCGACGCGCCGCCGAGCAGTTCATCGACCAGCCCGCGCTGCCGCGAGTATTTCACCACCCGCGCCGTCTCCTTGGTGAGGCCCGCGAGCTCCACGGCCCGCGCGACGGCGTCCTCGAGGAACCCGATCCGGTCGACGAGCCCCGCCTCCTGCGCCTGCTTCGCGGTGAAGACCTGCCCCGTGGCCACCTTCGCCACGGCGGCGTCGTCGAGCTTCGGCCGGCCCGCCTTCACGATCTCCTTGAACCGCGCGAACATGTCGTCGACGAGCCCCTGGAGGATCCGGCGCTCGCGGGCTGCGAGCTCCGGCGTGCGCTCCTTCGTGGGGCTGAGCATCTCCTTGAGCGGGCCGCTCGAGACCGAGTCGTCGGCGACGTCGAGCTTCTTCAGCATCTTCGAGAGGTCGAAGTGGGGGATGATC
>RGVT01000256.1 GCA_010027105.1 Planctomycetia bacterium | reverse complement strand
GCTAGCCTGTTGTTTGTAACTCCTCGGGGGCCCTACAACCCCGCAGTGGAAACCACCGCGGTTTGGGCTCTTTCCCTTTCGCTCGCCACTACTCAGGAAATCGATTTTTCTTTCTTCTCCTGCGGGTACTGAGATGTTTCAGTTCTCCGCGTTCGCTGCTGCAGCCTATGGATTCAGCTGCAGCCGGTTCGGGCATCCCGGGATCATCACCTGTTTGACGGTTTCCCCGGGCTTATCGCAGTCTTCCGCGCCCTTCAAAGCCTTCTGACGCCTAGACATCCCCCATGCGCCCTTTGTAGCTTGACCACCCGAATCGAGTGCTCGCGAGGCCCGGGAAACCCGGACTTCGGAGACAGCCGCTTCGAGATTCTGCTACGTGCCCGGGCACTCGCCCGGGCAGGGTTCGCCCCGGATCATCGCCGGCAAGCGCGCCGACACCATCCGGGGCAGTAACGTATTTCTCGCTGCGTGCCGGCGGCCGACACGAGTGCCGACCGCTTCACGCTTGAGCCTTGGGAGAACGCCTCTGCGGGACCGTGTCTTGAGAACACGTCCCGTTCGGCATTCTTTTCAAGATGCCAACTACCACGACCAAATTGTCAAGGAACGACATGGGCCGCACGCACCACTTTACGCGGCACGCCCGGCCCGTGTTCTGTCATGGACAGAGGTTCGATCCGGGCAGAGGCGAAAACACGCCTTCCTGCGTCCGAACCGGGCCTCAACCCACGGCAGCATCACCACGAGCCGTCCGGCGGGAACCGATCCCGAGCACAATGGGATCGGCCGCTCGACCACTGGAAAATTACCGGCCCGCCCGGAGGCCGTCAAGCACCCGGAAAATAGGCCCGGAAAAACGAGGCCGAGGTCGTCACGCGCCGCTCTCGCCACTGGCTGTGAAGCGTTCGTCCGCTGCCGGCGGGTCGGAAAAGCTTCAAGGCCGGTTCAGGACGGTTCCAAGGCAGGGCAAGAGGCTCCGGTCGGAGTCGAACCGACGATGGCGGATTTGCAATCCGCTGCCTTAGCCACTTGGCTACGGAGCCGTGAGTCGCACCGGCTGAAACGCTACGGAAAATCAGGTGGGGTGGTCAAGCGCCCCGCGGCGGGCTGACCGGCACCCCTGGTGCCGGCCGTCGCGTTTCCTCCGGGTCTGCGTAGGGAATCGGCCGGCCAAGGCCCGTCGCTTCAATCCGGCTCGCTCCCGGTCGAAACGGGCCCTGATTGGGGGCAGACTGCGGGGGGGATATAGTCTGGCGAATTCCGCCCGGCCGGGGTTCGTCCGGGCGTTCACCTTCAGGAGCGGATCGGGATGACCACGCAGGGATCGTGCGACATCGGCCTCATCGGCCTGGCCGTGATGGGGGAAAACCTGGCGCTCAACATCGCCAGCCGCGGCTACTCGATCGCCGTCTACAACCGCACGACCAGCGTCACCGACGCCTTCACCTCAGGCCGCGGCAAGCAGCCGAACGTCGTCGGCTGCCACACGCTCGAGGACCTCGTCGCAGCCCTCAAGGCTCCGCGCACGGTGATGATGATGGTCAAGGCGGGGCCGGCCGTCGACGAACTCATCAAGACGCTCATCCCCCTGCTCTCCAAGGGCGATTGTCTCATCGACGGCGGCAACACGCTCTATTCGGACACCGAGCGCCGCACGAAGGAGGTCGAGGCGGCGGGCCTGCACTACATCGGCACAGGCGTCTCCGGTGGGGAGGAGGGCGCGCTCAAGGGCCCGAGCCTGATGCCGGGCGGGTCGAAGTCGGCCTGGCCGCTCGTGCAGCCGATCTTCCAGGCGATCGCCGCCAAGGTCGGCCCCAAGGGCGACATCCCCTGCTGCGACTGGGTCGGCCCGCGCGGTGCCGGGCACTACGTGAAGATGGTGCACAACGGCATCGAATACGGCGACATGCAGCTGATCTGTGAGGCCTACTGGCTGCTCAAGCACGGGGCCGGGCTCTCCAACGCCGAGCTCGCCAAGGTGTTCGACGAGTGGAACAAGGGCGAGCTCGACAGCTACCTGATCGAGATCACCCGCGACATCTTCACCGTGAAGGATCCCGACTCGGGCGAGTTCATGGTCGACACGATCCTCGACAAGGCGGGCGCCAAGGGCACCGGCAAGTGGATGAGCCAGCTCGCCCTCGATCTCGGCGTGCCGAGCACGCTCGTCACCGAGGCGGTCTATGCCCGCTGCCTCTCCGCGCTCAAGGATGCGCGGGTGCGGGCGAGCAAGGTCTTGAAGGGGCCGGACCTCGCCACGCACGACGACCCGAAGGCGTTCGTCGAGCAGGTGCGCCAGGCTCTCTACGCCTCCAAGATCGCGAGCTACGCCCAGGGCTACGTGCAGTTGGCCGCGGCCGCCAAGGAGCACGACTGGCCGCTCGATTATGGCGCGATCGCGATGATGTGGCGCGGCGGCTGCATCATCCGGGCCCAGTTCCTGGAGCGGATCCACGACGCCTACAAGGCGCAGCCGAACCTCGAAAACCTGATGCTCGCCCCCTACTTCGCCGACGCCCTCGCGAAGGCCCAGAAAGCCTGGCGGCACGTGATCGCCACCGCGGCCACGATCGGCATTCCGGTGCCGGCATTCATGACGGCCCTCGCCTACTACGACGGCTACCGCCACGCCAGCCTGCCGGCCAACCTGCTCCAGGCCCAGCGCGACTACTTCGGCGCCCACACCTACGAGCGCACCGACAAGCCGGGCACGTTCCACACCGAGTGGCTCGACCTCCGGAGGCAGGCATGAACGGCTTTCTGCAGGATCTCTTCGGGCTCTCGGGCAAGACGGCCGTCGTGGTGGGCGGCACGGGCGTGCTCGGCGGCGCGCTCGCCGAGGGCCTCGCCAGGGCCGGCGCGTTCGTCGTCGTGGCCGGCCGCGGCGCCGACCGCGGCGCGGCCCGGGTCGACGCCATCCAGGCCGCCGGCGGCGATGCCACGTTCGTGAGCGTCGACGCGGCGGATCGCGGGAGCGTGCAGGCCCTCCTCGAGGCGACGATCCACGCCCGCGGCCGGGCCGACATCCTCGTCAACTGCGCCGGCGTCAACTCGTCCGTCCCCTACTTCGAGATCCCCGACGACGACTTCGCGAAGGTGCTCGACACGAACCTCAAGAGCACGCACCTCGGCTGCCAGATCTTCGGGGCCCACATGGCCTCTCTCGGCGGCGGCGCGATCCTCAACATCGGCAGCGTCTCGGCCGACAAGCCGCTCTCGAAGGTGTTCATCTACTCCGCCTCGAAGGCGGCGGTCGTCAACTACACGCAGAACGTGGCCCGCGAACTCGCCCCGAGGGGCGTGCGGGTGAACGTCCTCTGCCCGGGCTTCTTCCCCGCCGAGCAGAACCGCAAGATTCTCTCACCGGAGCGGGTGGCCACGATCATGTCGAAGACGCCGATGAACCGCTTCGGCAACCCCGAAGAGCTCGTGGGCGCCGCGATCCTCCTCTGCGCCCCGGTGGCCGGCAGCTTCATCACCGGCACGAGCATCTACGTCGACGGCGGCTTCACCGGCATGAGCATCTAAACTTCAGGCGAAACACGGGCATCGTGCCCGTTTTCGCCTTGGCATTCGGAGCCGCAGCCAAGGTGCGGCTCGAATGCCGGCTGCTCGCACCTCCGGGCGAGCAGGGCCGCCGCTGAGCGGCGGCTCGCACACCGACTCTCTCCCCAAAAAAAAGTTCCTAACGCCTACCAGTCTAGGAGGCTTCTGGCTCCCCAGTACCCCGCTCGCCGGCTTTAGCGACCAGCGAAGCCATGGATGGCGCAGCGCCAGTCGCTAGGAGTGAGCGCAGCCCGGAGGGCGCAGCGAACGTCCGGCGACGGGGTCCGG
>RGVT01000255.1 GCA_010027105.1 Planctomycetia bacterium | reverse complement strand
ATCGTGGTCACCGAGATCCCCTACCAGCAGACCCGTGACGCGATCGAGGAGAAGATCGCCGAGCTCGTCAACGACGACCGCATCAAGGGGATCTCCGCGATCCGCAACGAGAGCGACCTCAAGGAGCCGGTGCGGCTGATCCTCGAACTCAAGCGCGATGCCGACCCCGACGTGGTGCTCAACCAGCTCTACCAGTTCTCGCCGCTGCAGACGTCGTTCTCGTTGATCTTCCTCGCGCTCGTCGACGGCAAGCCGCGGATCCTGTCGTTCAAGAACCTGCTCGAGGAGTTCCTCCGCCACCGCACGACCGTCATCCGCCGCCGCACACAGCACCTGCTCGCCAAGGCGCGCAGCCGCAAGCACACGCTCGAGGGGCTGCTCGTGGCGCTCGCGAACATCGACGAGGTGATCCGGATCATCCGCTCGTCGAAGTCGCAGGCCGAGGCCAAGGAGCGGCTCGTGGCGCTCGAGACGCCGGCCGCGCTGCTCGAGCGGGCGCTCGGGGCCGAGGGCTTCGGGGTCCTCGTGGAGGAGAAGGGGCGGGCCGAGGCCTACGCCCTCTCGCCCGTGCAGGCCGACGCGATCCTCCGGCTCACGCTCGGCCAGCTCGTGAACCTCGAGCAGGAGAAGCTCGCCGGCGAACACCGCGAATTGCTCACCAAAATCGGCGAGTTCCGCCGCATTCTCTCCAGCGAGGCCGCTATCAAGGCCCTGATCCGCGCCGAGCTCGTGGAACTCGAGGGGAAGCACGCCGACGGGCGCCGCACGGAGATCAGTGGCGAGGCGGCCGACATCCGCGACATGGCGGAGCTGATCACCGAGGCCACGATGGTGGTCACGATCAGCCGCGCGGGCTACGTGAAGCGGACACCGGCCGACGTCTACCGGGCGCAGCGTCGCGGCGGCAAGGGGCTCAAGGGGGCCGGCACCGACGAGGAAGACCCGATCGAGCACCTCTTCGTGGCCAGCACCCACGACTGGCTGCTGGTGTTCACGACGCTCGGGAAGGTGTTTTCGATGCGGGTGTTCGAGCTGCCGGAACTCGCCCGCGACGCCCGGGGCCGGGCCCTCGTCAACCTGCTCGAGTTCGAGCCGGGCGAGAAGGTGGCCGACTGCCGGGCGGTGTCGGGCTTCGAGGATCCGAACCACTACCTGATGCTGGCGACGCGCAGCGGCACGGTGAAGAAGACGGCGCTCGAGCAGTATCGCCGCCGCCGCACGAAGGGCCTGATCGCGG
The DNA here is from genome assembly GCA_010027105.1 of Planctomycetia bacterium. Classification (GTDB taxonomy): domain Bacteria; phylum Planctomycetota; class Planctomycetia; order Pirellulales; family UBA1268; genus RGVT01. The sequence goes on along the minus strand of RGVT01000255.1, from coordinate 2,602 downwards.
TCAAGCTCCGGGAGGGGGACGAGCTCGTCGACGCCGTGATCACGAAGCCGGGAGACGAGCTGATCCTGGCCACCGCGAAGGGGATGGCGATCCGCTTTCCGGAGAGCGACGCCCGCCCGATGGGCCGCGACACGAGCGGCGTGCGCGGCATCAAGCTCGGCGCCGGCGACCGGCTCGTGGGGATGGTGGTGGCCGATCCCGACGCCACGCTCCTCACCGTGTGCGAGAACGGCTACGGCAAGCGCACCCCCTGCGGCGTTGGCACGCCCGTCTCGGGCCCCGCGCCGGGCGAGGAGGGGGAGGGGGCCCCGGAGGCCGAGCCCGAGACCGCCGAGCCGGCCGGCGATGAAGGCGAGGGCTCGAGCGGGATGCGGTATCGCACGCAGCACCGCGGCGGCAAGGGGCTTCGCGACATCAAGGCCACCGCCCGCAACGGGGCCGTGGTGTCGATCGTGGCGGTCCGCGATGACGACCAGGTGCTGATGATGACGGCACGCGGCAAGATCCAGCGGGTGAACGTCCGCGAGATCAACCCGATCGGCCGCAACACGCAGGGCGTGCGGATCATGCGGCTCGACGAGGGCGACACGCTCGCCGCCGTCGTGCCCGTGCCTCCGAGCGAACAGGAAGAGGCCGACGACACCCCGCCCCCGTGACGAACACCCTCGGTCCCACTCGGGTATTTCCATGAAAATCGGCGTCGTCGGCACCGGCTACGTGGGGCTCGTGACGGGCACGTGCTTCGCCGACAGCGGCAACACCGTCACCTGCCTCGACATCAACGCCGACAAGATCGCGCGGCTGAACAGGGGCGAGGTGCCGATCTACGAACCCGGCCTCGAGGAGCTCGTCGCGCGGAACATGGCCGCCGGCCGGCTGAAGTTCACGACCGACACCGCCGCCTCCATCCATGACTCGGAAGTCGTGTTCCTCGCCGTCGGCACGCCGCCCGCCGTCGACGGCTCCGCCGACCTCTCCGCCCTCTGGAAGGTGGTCGACACGATCGCCCCGCACCTGGGGCCCGAGGCGATCGTGGTCACGAAGAGCACGGTGCCCGTGGGCACCTGCGCCGGCATCGAGAAGCGGCTCGAGGAGCGGACGGGCCGCCGCTGCAGCGTGGCGAGCAACCCCGAGTTCCTCAAGGAAGGGGCGGCGATCGAGGATTTCCAGAAGCCGGATCGCGTGGTCGTCGGCGTGCGCTCGCCCGACGTCGGCGAGACGCTCCGCAGCCTCTACCTGCCCTTCCTGCGCACGGAGAACCCGTTCCTCGTCATGTCACCGGAGAGTGCCGAGATGACGAAGTACGTGGCCAACGCGCTCCTGGCGACGAAGATCTCGTTCATCAACGAGGTGGCGAACCTCTGCGAGCGGATGGAGGCCGACATCGACGACGTGCGGCGCGGCATCGGCCACGACAGCCGGATCGGCTTCGCCTTCCTCTTTCCGGGCGTCGGCTACGGCGGCAGCTGCTTCCCGAAGGACGTGCAGGCCCTCGCCGCAATGGCCCGCGACAAGGGGATGGTGCCCCGGATCCTGACGTCGGTGCACGACACCAACCTGGCCCAGAAGAAGGTGCTCGGCGAGAAGATCGCGGCCCACTTCGGCGGCAACCTCGCGGGGCGCCGCGTGGCCGTGTGGGGCCTGGCGTTCAAGCCGCGCACCGACGACATTCGCGATGCCCCGGCGCTCGACCTGATCGACCGGCTGCTCGCGGGAGGGGCCACCGTGCGCGTGTTCGACCCGGAGGCCCTGGCGAACGTGCAGGCGCTCTACGGTGACAGGCTGGAATACGCGCCGGGAGCGATGGAGACGCTCGACGGGGCCGACTGCCTGGCGATCGTGACGGAGTGGGGCGACTTCCGGCGGCCCGACTTCGACGACATGGCCCGGCGCCTCGAGGCGAAGGTGATCTTCGACGGCCGCAACCTCTACTCGCCCGCCGAGATGCGGGCCCGCGGGTTCGTCTATCATTCGATCGGGAAGGTGCCCGTCGGACGCGGGTGATCGCCCGGGACTGCACGTTTTCCATCAGCGGCGTGGCGGAACCGTCCGGCCAGCGGGTACGGCCGCGGTTTGACAGGCGTTTTTTCACGACAGTAGATTTCGCACTCTCGTCGACGGCCGCAGGGCAGGCTGTCACGCCCCCGCACACCTCTCTCCGGAGTTCCCGAACCGTGAATCGCTTTTTCGCTGCAGGCATCGCCGTCTGTTTCGTCCTGCTCGCGCCGCTGGTGGCCTCGGCGGCCGATGCCGAAGCCGCGACCCGTGCCTGGTTCATCGGCCCCTACGGCTTCTGGTGGCTCGTGGGCTCGGGCGGTTCCGCGCTCGCGCTCTGGCAGGCCTGGCAATTTTTCCAGTGGATGGAATCCCAGCCGGCCGGCACCGACAAGATGATCGAGATCGCCGACGACGTGCGCAAGGGGGCCTACGCCTACCTCAAGCAGCAGTACAAGGTGGTGGCCTGGGCGTTCCTCGCGATCTGCCTGTTCCTGCTCTGGATGGCGCTGGGCCTGGGCGTGCAGAGCCTGTGGGTGCCGTTCGCATTTCTCTCCGGCGGCCTGTTTTCCGGCCTGTCCGGCTGGTTCGGCATGAAGACGGCGAC
>RGVT01000254.1 GCA_010027105.1 Planctomycetia bacterium | reverse complement strand
CTCGGCCCGCTCGATGGCGCCCCGCATGCCGGCCTGCGCGGGCGTGAGCACGAAATCGGCGCCGAGACCCAGGAGCAGGGCCCGCCGCTCGGTGCTCATCGAGTCGGGCATCGTGAGCGTGACCGGATAGCCCTTCGCCGCGGCCACGAAGGCGAGCGCGATGCCGGTGTTGCCACTCGTGGGCTCGATGATCCGGCCGCCGCGCACAAGCGAGCCGTCGGCCTCGGCCGCCTCGATCATCGCCAGCCCGATGCGATCCTTCACGCTGCCGAGCGGGTTGCGGTATTCCGCCTTGACGAACACCGCCGCGTGATGGGCGCCGAGGGCCCGCGCGAGCCGCAACAGCGGCGTGCGGCCGACGGTCTCGAGCAGGCCCCTGGGGCCGAGGGCGGACATGGCTGGACTTCCTGTCCCCGAGGGGACTCGCTGGGCCACGCGGCCTCGCCTTCGATTGAGCAAATGGCGCGCCTGTGTGGACAGCCGCGCTGTCAGGCAACGCCGAACCCCGACTTCGGCCTTGTTCTTTGGATTTGACGGCCAACAGGCTGGTAAATAACATCAACTTTCCGTGATATGTCACCGTGCAATGTAGCGGCTGCAGGGCATGCAGCCGTTTTCACAGACAGGAACCGTCTCCCTTGGCCGTGGATCAGCTCAGCCCGGTGGTGACGGAGGTGTGGCGGGAGGCCTGCCGCCACATCGAACTGGAATCGGCTGTGACGGCGATCGCCCGCACGATTGCAGCCGAGGGGCCCTTTCGCGCCGTGGCGGTGCTGTGCGTCGATCCGGCCGCGCGAACCGTCGAGACCCGTGCGATCGGCTGGGTGGGCCGGCGGGCCGAGGTGGCGGCTGCGACGGCGCCGCTGGGCGTCGCGGCCTGGCAGAAACTCACGAAGTGGCTGCGGGAGGGGGACCTGGTGCCGGCCACCGCGACCGACGGCGTCGAGTGGCGCGCGGCGCTCCCGCGGGGCCTCGACGGCGACGCCCTGCTCGCACCCCTGAAAGCCGAACGTTCTCCGCCCGGAGCGATGGTGCTCGTGGCCGAGCCGGGGCAGTCGTTCGCCCCGGCGCAGCTCACGCTCGCGATGCAGCTCGTCGAACCGCTCACGGTCGCACTCGAAAACGACGCCCGCCTCCACGAACTCAAGTCGCTGCGGGAGGCGGCCGAGGCCGACCGCGAGACGCTGCTCTCGCGGCTCGGCAGGCAGGACGTCAACGAAGAGGTGGTGGGCGCCCGCACCGGCCTGCGACACGTGATGGAACGCGCCGAACTGGTGGCCCAGTCCGACGTGCCCGTGCTCATCCTCGGCGAGACCGGCACCGGGAAGGAGGTGGTGTCGCGGGCGATCCACACACGGTCATCCCGCGTCGACGGCCCCTTCATCCGGGTCAACTGCGGGGCGATCCCGCCGGAACTCGTCGATTCGCAGCTTTTCGGCCACGAGAAGGGGAGCTTCACGGGGGCGGCGGCCCGGCACCAGGGCTGGTTCGAGCGGGCCGACCGGGGCACGCTGTTCCTCGACGAGATCGGCGAACTGCCGCTGCCGGCGCAGGTGCGGCTGTTGCGTGTGCTCCAAGACCATCAGATCGAGCGCGTGGGAGGCAAGGCGCCGATCCACGTCGACGTGCGGATCGTGGCGGCCACGCATCGGGACTTGGCGACGATGGTGCAGGAGAAGACGTTTCGCGAGGACCTCTGGTATCGGATCAACATCTTCCCCATCCTCCTGCCCACGCTGCGGGAGCGGCTCGAGGACATCCCGGCGCTCGTGCGGCACTTCGCCCATCGCGCCGCGACGCGCTTCGGGCTGCCGCTGGTCGAACCCACGGAGGCCGACCTCCAGTTGCTCGCCGGCTACCACTGGCCGGGGAACATCCGCGAACTCGGCGCCGTGATCGATCGGGCGGCCATCCTCGGGGGCGGCCGCCAGCTCGACGTCGCGGCGGCGCTCGGCCTCGGCCGGCAACGGCCGCCGCCGCGGAGTCCGGTGGCCGACGTGACGCTCTACGAGGTGGTGCCGGAAGAGCCGACCAGCCCTCCCGAGCCGGCGGCGGCCCAGGCCGCGACGGGCGAGATCGTGCCGCTCGCGACTGCCATGCGGCAGCACATCGAGCGGGCGCTCATCGCCACCCGCGGTCGGATCGAGGGCAGGCGAGGCGCGGCGGCCCTGCTCGACATCAACCCCCACACGCTCCGGGCCCGGATGCGGAAACTGCGGATCGACGCGGCCGCGTTTCGCGAGTAGCCCGCGCGGCGCGCAGCCGACCCGCCGCCGGGACTACCAAACCCGTGGCGGTCTGTGTAGAGTGGGGCGAGTTTTCCGATCGGCCTCCACGCGAGCCCGACCGCAGCAAAACGTAGTCGTTTCCCGTCGCTGACCGGACCGCTTGGAGGCGCACTTCCTTCCCTGGGAGCAGGAGGCCCCCATGCCGGTCTATGCAGACAACGTGGACGCGATCGGCCGCACGCCGCTCGTGCAGATCAATCGCATCACGCAGGGGCTCAAGGCCCGCGTGCTGGCGAAGATCGAGGGGCGCAACCCCGCCTACAGCGTGAAGTGCCGGATCGGTGCGGCGATGATCTGGGACGCCGAGCGGTCGGGCCGGCTCAAGCCGGGCCAGCACGTCGTCGAGCCGACGAGCGGCAACACCGGGATCGCGCTGGCGTTCGTGTGCGCGGCGAAGGGCTATCCGCTCACGCTCCTGATGCCCGAGTCGATGTCGATCGAGCGGCGGCAGCTGCTCAAGGGGCTCGGCGCGAACATCGTGCTCACGCCAGCCGCCGAGGGGATGCGCGGCGCCGTCGCCCGGGCGGAGGAGATGGCGCGGGATTCGTCGTACTTCATGCCGCAGCAGTTCAAGAACCCGGCCAACCCCGAGATCCACTTCAAGACCACCGGCCCCGAGATCTGGGACGACACCGAGGGGAAGGTCGACGTGTTCGTGTCCGGCGTGGGCACCGGCGGCACGATCACCGGCGTGTCGCGATACTTCAAGCACGGCCGCGGGCAGCCGCTCCACACGGTGGCCGTGGAGCCCGAGGCCAGCCCCGTGCTTTCCGGCGGCAAGCCGGGCCCGCACAAGATCCAGGGGATCGGTGCCGGCTTCGTGCCCGACGTCGTCGACCGCTCGCTGATCGACGAGATCCTCACCGTCTCCAACGACGAGGCGATCACGACCGCCCGGCGCATCGCCAAGGAGGAGGGGATCCTGTGCGGCATCAGCTGCGGCGCCGCGATGCACGCCGCGCTGCGGGTCGCGGCCCGCCCGGAGGCGGCGGGGAAGACGATCGTGGTCGTGCTCCCCGACTCCGGCGAGCGCTACCTCTCGACCGGCATCTACGAAACCTGAGATGAATGACCGACGATGAGCGAAGGGATCGGCGGAAGCTCGACGAGCCTTGGGACGCCTCGGCCCACCGCGAGGAGACTTCCGCCGTCCCGCAGCGAACCATACGAGCACTGGAGACTCAGCCATGAGCGATAGCCTGCTGCAGCGCAGCGTGACGACGGCGGTGGCCCGCAATCTGGCCACGACGGCGAAGACGCGGCCGATGATGATGTCGATCACGCCGCGGCATCTGCTCCACCTCCTGCCGTGGGTGCAGGTGGAGGGGGGCACCTACCGCGTCAACCGCACGAAGGTGGAGCTCTCGAAGGCGGAGCGGATCGAGATCGGCTCGGTGGGCGACGGCCTCTCGTTCGCGGCCGGGGCGCTCCGTAGCGTGCCGCTGTTCGCCAAGCTGCCCGATGCGGTCCTCGAGCGGATGCAGCAGCGGTTTCGCACCGAGGAGGTCTCGCTCGGCAGCGACCTGATCATCGAGGGGCAGGACCGGAGCACGTTCTTCGTGATCGCCCAGGGCCAGGTGGAGATCCTCTCGAAGGGGGCCCATGGCCGCGA
>RGVT01000253.1 GCA_010027105.1 Planctomycetia bacterium | reverse complement strand
CGCGCCTGCCGTACCATATCGCCCATGCCCTCCCCCGCCTGCCCCGCCGCGCCCGAACTCCTCGCCCCGGCCGGCGACTGGGACTGCCTCCGGGCGGCGATCGAGAACGGGGCCGATGCCGTCTACTTCGGCCTCGACTGCGGGTTCAACGCCCGCGCCCGGGCGGCCAACTTCCCGCTCGACGACCTGCCCCGGCTGATGGAGGCGCTCCATCTCCGCGGCCTTCGCGGCTACGCCGCGCTCAACACGCTCGTGTTCAGCGACGAGCTCGCGGAATTCGCGCGCGTGGTCGAGGCCGTGGCCGCGGCGGGCGTCGACGCCGTGCTCGTGCAGGACGTCGGCGCCGCGCTGCTCGCGAGGCGGACGAGCCCCGGCCTGCCGCTGCATGCCTCGACGCAGATGACGCTCACGAGCGCCGAGACGATCGCGCTGGCGGAGACGCTCGGCATGGAGCGGGTGGTGCTCGCCCGCGAACTCTCGCTCGACGAGATCCGGGCGATCCGCCGGCAGACGGCGATGCCGCTCGAGGTGTTCGTGCACGGCGCGCTGTGCGTGGCCTACTCGGGCCAGTGCCTCACGAGCGAGTCGCTCGGCGGGCGCAGCGCCAACCGGGGCCAGTGTGCGCAGGCCTGCCGGCTGCCCTACGACCTCGTCTGCGACGGCAGGGACGTCGACCTCGGCCCGCGGAAATATCTGCTCTCGCCCCAGGACCTCGCCGCCTACGCCCTCGTGCCGGAGCTGCTCGCGGCGGGCGTCTCGGCACTGAAGATCGAGGGCCGGCTCAAGACGCCGGAATACGTCGCGAACATCACCGGGCACTACCGCCGCGCGATCGACGCCGCCGTGGCCGCGCGGCCGGCCGAGTTTTCGCCGCGCGACGTCGAGGAGATGGAGCTTTCGTTCTCGCGCGGCTTCTCGCCGGGCTGGCTCGGCGGCTGCGACCACAAGATGCTCGTGCCGGCGACCTCGAGCGCGAAGCGGGGCGTGCGGCTGGGCACCGTCGTCAGCGTGCAGCGCGGCCGGGTGGCCGTGGAGCTCGTCGCGGGCGTGAAGCGGGGCGACGGCGTGGCCTTCGAGTGCGGCGCGACGAGCGACGACGCCGCGGGGGGGCGGGTGTACGAGGTGTTCGCGGGCGGGAGGTCGCTGACGGAGCCGGTGGCGGCGGGCCGGGTGGAGCTGACGTTCGCCCGCGACGCCTTCGACCTCGGCCGCCTGGCGCCCGGGCAGACGGTCTGGAAGACCGACGACCCCGAACTCACGGCCCGGCTGCGCAGGACGTTTACCGGCGGCGAACTCAGGCGGCGGCAGCCGCTCGACCTCGCCGTGACGGCGGCCGTGGGGAAGCCGCTCGTGGTGCGGGCCACGCTCGCCGGCGGCGCCACCTGCGAGGTGGAATCGGCCGAGCCGGCCGTCGAGGCCGTGAAGCACCCGCTGACGGAGGCCACGCTGCGCGAGCAGTTCGGCCGGCTCGGCGGCACGCCGTTCGAACTCCGCCGGCTCGACGCCGAGATCGCAGGCCGCCCGATGCTCCCCCTGAGCGTGCTCGGCAAAATGCGGCGGGATCTCGTGAGCACCGTAGGACAGGCTTTAGCCTGTCATGCCCACGCCAGACAGGCTTTAGCCTGTCATGCCCACGCCCGACAGGCTGAAGCCTGTCCTACGAGGACCCGACAGGCTGAAGCCTGTCCTACGAGGACCCGACAGGCTGAAGCCTGTCCTACGTTCCTCGTGCGGTCGCTCGACCAGCTGCGGGCCGTGCTCGCCCTCGGCGAACGCGCGATCTACGCCGACTTCGCCGACATCCGCCAGTATCGCGATGCGATCGCGCTCGTCCGAGCCGCCGGAGCCGTGCTCTACCCCGCCACGCCCCGGATCCAGAAGCCGGACGAGATGGGAATCTTCACGCTGCTCGCCAGGCAGGAGCCCGACGGCGTGCTCGTGCGAAATTACGCCGGCCTGCGTCACTTCCGCGACCTCGGCCTGCCTGTCGTGACCGACTTCTCGCTCAACGTCACCAACGAGCTCGCGGCGGAGTTCTTCGCGACCGAGGGGGCGGAGCGGGTGACGGCGTCGTACGACATGCATCGCGAGCAACTGCTCGCGCTCGTGGCCGCCACCGACCCTGGCCGGCTCGAGGTGGTGATCCACCAGCGCATGCCGATGTTCCATATGGAGCACTGCGTGTTCTGCGCCGTGCTCTCGCCGGGCACGAACAAGACGAATTGCGGCCGCCCCTGCGACGACCACGCCGTGAAGCTCCGCGACCGGATCGGCGTCGAGCATCCGCTCACGGCCGACGTCGGCTGCCGCAACACGCTCTTCAACGCCGTCCCCCAGAGCGCGGCGGAGGCCGTGCCCGCGCTTCTCGCCCGCGGAGTGCGGCACTTCCGCGTGGAGTTTCTCGAGGAGCCGCCCGAGGAGATCGAGCGCGTGGTCGGGGCCTATCGGGACCTGCTGGCCGGCAGGCTCACCGGCCGCGAGGTCTGGACGCTGCTCAAGGCCGCCAACCGCGTCGGCGTGACCCGCGGCACGCTCGAGGAGCGGCGCGATCCCCTCGCGATCCTGTGACACCGCACGCGATCGTCCAACGGAGAATTGCCCCGGGCTTGGGCGAGCGATTGCGGAGTACTCGCCCAAGCCACAGGGGCACCCTTCTGGGGACCGATGTTCTGGGGACCGATGTTCGGAACGTGTTCGACCGCCCGCCTAGCCGTTTGGAGCGGCAAGTCGCGTGCCACTCGGCGGGGGATCCGTGGCGGGGCCGGAAACCGGCGGGCGCGGCCCGTCGGCCGCTTGGTCCTGCGGCAGCGGCTGTCGCGCAAGCGGGCAGCGGGCGGGGCCGAGGCTGGCGGCGGCGGCGGCCGGCGCGTATCGTGACGGCTGCGTCCGCGGGGCGGGCGCTTTTGCTCGACCGTTCCAGGAGGGCTCTGATGGCGGATGCAACGTGCCGGTGGCGGGCCCGCGGCGTCGCGGTGCTGGCGACGGTGCTCGCGGCGGCGACGCTGACGGCGCGGGCCGACGAGCCGGGATTCGAGAGCCTCTTCGACGGCCGGAGCCTCGCGGGCTGGAAGGCGAGCGAGAACGTCGGCAGCTGGCAGGTGATCGACGGCGAGATCGTCTGCCACGGTCCCCGCAGCCACCTCTTCTACGTCGGGCCCGACGCAGCGCACCCGGCCGAGTTCACCGACTTCCACTTGAAGGCGGAGGTGCTGACCAAGCCCGGAGCGAACTCCGGCATCTACTTCCACACCCAGTTCCAGGAGACCGGCTGGCCGACGAAGGGCCACGAGGCCCAAGTAAACAACACGCAGAAGGACCCCGTCCGCACCGGCAGCCTCTACAACGTCGTGAAGAACTTCGACGCTCCGGCCAAGGACGACGAGTGGTTCACCGAGGAGGTGATCGTCGAGGGCAATCACATCACGATCAAGGTCGACGGCCGCACGATCGTCGACCACGTGGAAAAGACGGAGGAGGTCAAGGACGGCCGCCGGCTGTCGCGGGGCACGTTCGCCCTCCAGGCCCACGACCCGGGCAGTGAAGTCCACTACCGGAACATCCGCGTGAAGCGGTTGTCACACTAGCTCACGGGCGACAGGCTAAAGTCAGCCCACTTCGTGTTGACGCCGTCGCGTCGCTGGCCGTATTTTTCGGGGTGGAAAGCGAGGTGACAGCATGATCCAGTCCGCCCTGCCCGCGGGGATCCGCGACGACATCACCCAGTGCATCGGCCGCACGCCGCTGGTGCGCCTGCGGCGCGTGACAGACGGCTGCACCGCCACGGTGGTCGGCAAGATCGAAAACATGAATCCGCTGTGGAGCGTGAAGGACCGGATCGCCGCGGCGATGATCGACGCCGCCGAGGCCGCCGGGAAACTCGGCCCCGACACGGTCGTGATCGAGCCCACGAGCGGCAACACCGGGATCG
>RGVT01000252.1 GCA_010027105.1 Planctomycetia bacterium | reverse complement strand
GAACATCAACGGCAACGCAGTGTTGGCCGGGTACCTGTCCGAGGTGTCGGGCCACGGGGCCCGCGATGTCCTCGTCGCCGGCAACACGATCATCCGCTGTGGGTGGACCCCGATCGAGGCCCGCTCCACGTCGGGACTCGGGGGCAACATCATCATCCGCGACAACCGGATCGAGCACGTGCGCGATGCCGCTGTGAGCGTGCAGCGCTGTACGAATGTGATCATCAAGGGCAACCGTTTTTCGTCACCGACACCGCCCGCGCAGGCCGCTTGGATCGTGGCCGTCGATGCAGGCGACGTGACCGCGGAGGCCAACGAGGCGGACGCGGGCGTCCCGGAGTTCAAGCGAGTCGTCACCAGGAAGCCGTGACGGGGTTCACCGCCAGGCACCGCCCGCCCGGAGAGCGGCCTCGTGGACCGCGACGTCGTGGGCCGCCGCGGCGCACGCATCGCGCATCCGCGTTTCGATCGCCACCACGCGAACGTCCGCGTTGCCGAGGAGTGCCGCTTCGTCGAGCCAGGGGAGACCGGCGTAGGCCGGGTTACGCTCCGCAGCGGCCCGTAGCGCCGCATCCGACTCGGCGACGCCGACGACCTCGAAGGTATCTGCCAGCGAGCGGATCGCCTCCATCTTGCCGGCTGCGTGCGAGTGGCCGACACCGATCTGACCGATCCCGATTCGGCCCGGCTCGCCTTCCGCGCGGGCGTGGACACCACTGGCAGCGACGCCCGCCGCGGCGGACGCGGCGACATACCGGAAGAGCAGGCGACGATTCACGGGGCGAGTCCTGCTACCGCGCCCGGAACGTGCGGCTGTCGACGAGGTCGAGCACGAGGTCCTCAAAACCCTTGCCAGCCTCGCGGTTGGCCCGAACGATGCGCTCGATCTCGCGGCGCTCGGCATAGTTTGGCACGCGGCCCGTGGCGTATGTGAGCAGCTTCTCCGCGAGGCATGTGGAGAAGAGGTCGATGTTGGCGACGAGCCAAGCCTTGAACTCCATCGGGTTCTTCACGACGGTGCCGTCGGGCAGTGTGCCCGACGCGTCGATCGGGGCGTTGCTTCCCGGCCACTTGGCCCGCCAGCGTCCCACGGGGTCGTAGTTTTCGAGGACGAACCCGACCGGGTCGATCCGCGCATGGCAGAGGGCGCAGCTCGACTCCTGCGTGTGTGCGGCGAGCAGGTCGCGCGGCGACTTCGCGCCGCGCGTGTCGGGCGTGAGCGCCGGCACGTTTTTCGGCGGCGGCGGCGACGGCATACCGAGGATGTTCTCCAGCACCCAGGCGCCGCGGATCACCGGCTGCGTGTCCACGCCGTTGGCCGTCGCCATCAGGATGGCCGCCTGGCCAAGGAGCCCGCCGTAGCGGCCGCCCCGATCGATCGCCAGCCGTTGGAAGCGGCTCCGTTCGGCGGGCGTCAGCTTGTCCCCGGCCTCCTTTGCGGCGGGCGGCGTGAAGCCGTAGTTCCGCTGGCAGAACTCGATCGTGGAGAACGTGAAATCGGGATCGATGAACGTCGAGAGCGGCAGGTTCTTGGCGAGGATCTCGGCGAAGAACGACTCCGTCTCCTGGCGGGCGAGGTTCGTCGCCGCGTCGTCGAAATTGAACTTCGGGTCGGGCATGATGCCGGCGAGGAGCTTCGTATCGAGCCACTGGCCCACGAAGCTGCGGATCATCGGGTCGGTCGACCGCTTCGGCATCAGCCGCGCGGCTTCGCGGCTGAGTACCGACGATTCGCCGAGCTGGTTGCGGCGGGCGAGGTTCACGAGCGCGGGGTCGGGCGGCGCCTGCGTGAGGAAGTAGGACAGCCGCGTGGCGAGGTCGAACTGGTCGAGCGTGTTCCCGGCGGTGTCGGGTTCGAGGTCGCGGTAGAGGAACCGCGGCGAGACGAGGATGCTGCGGAGCAGGAGGTGCATCGCCTCGTCGAACGAGTGCCCCTCGTCCTGGTGCCGCGTGGCGATCGCGAGGAAATCCGCCACGGTGTCGTCGTCCACCGGCCGACGGAACGCCTGCGGCAGAAACGACGTGAGCATCGCCCGGGTCAACTCCGCGTCGGCCTGTCCCTCGCGGCGGGTGCCGACGATCGCGGGCCCTCGATCGTGACGCGATGAATCTCGAGCGCCGGCCCGCGCTCGTGGTAGAAGTGGCAGAGGGCGTCGGCGATCTCGAACGTGCCCGAGTTGGAACGGCAGACCTCCAGGAGCCGCTTTGTCTTCGCCGAATCCATCGTCGCCTCGCGCATGTCGAGCGCGGGATCGGTCCAGTGCTTGAAGACGATGTCCCAGCCGTTGCGGCCGCGAAGCCGGGTGGTCTCCGGGTGATCGGGATTCCCCGTGGGAAACACCGCCTGCTGCCAGGCGGCAAGGAACCGCGGGTCGTCGCGGAACCAGGCCTCGAGCTGGTCGGTGAGGGCGTTGAATTCGTGTGTCATCTCGGCGTTGGCCCAGTGGAAGAGCACCGTGTCGCCTTCGTAGAGATCGGCCTCGAACGTGGTGGCCGCCGGGGCATCCGCCGAGACCTCCGCCGTGTGGAGGAGACGGAACGCTCTCACGCTCGAGCGCTCGTTGGCCGATACGGGCCGGGCATAGATCTCGAGCTTCATCGGGCCGTCGAAGGGATGGCCCGCCGGCGAGAGGAACCGCGAGGCTTCGACAGTGATGGTGTAGGTTCCCGAATCCTTGACCTCGATCCGGCTCGGCCAGGTGCAGGATCGCATGATGTCGACGCTGCGGGAGACGAGCCGCAGGGCGTCGTCGTGGATCGTGGCGGCCGAGAAGCTGAGCACGAGGTCGCGCGGGCCTGCCTCGAACCGCACGTGCCTGGGTGCCGGCCGCGGCGGCGGAAAGATCTCGTCGGCCACGTCGCGGGCCACTGTGGCGTAGGCCTCGAGGTGGGCCGGCGAGACGACGAGACCCTCGGCGAGGTTGTCGAAGCCGTGCCGCTCGGTGTCGGGCGGAAACCCGGCGGGGAGCGTGAACGACGGCAGCCGCGCGAGCCGCCGGATCGTGGTCTCGTATTCCGCTCGATTGAGCCGCCGCGGCAACGTGCCGCCGAAGGGCGTATGGGCGAGGATCGGCGGATCGAGGAACGCGACGAGGGCCGCGCGCTCGTCCTGCGTGGCAGGCTCCGCATCGGGCGGGGGCATCCGGCGGTCTTCGATCACCTCCACGACCCTGCGCCAGAGGTCGACCTGGGCAGGGTCGCGCCATTCGATCGCCTGCGGATCGAGACGCACGCCCGCCTCGGCCGCGTCGCCCGTGTGACAGTCGACACACCTGCTCGCGAGGATCGCCCGAACGGCCTGCGGCACTCTGGCGGAGAGGCAGCGACTGCCGCATCAGAGCAGGACCTCGTTCATGTTCTTCGAGGCGTTGGAAAACCGGTCGGTCTCGATGCCGAGCCGCTGCATGAGCGTGATGTAGAGGTCGCCGAGGAGTGGGGCGCCCGGTTGCTTCTGATCGACCGCGACATGGCTGCCGTGCTTCAATCCTCCGCCGGCTACGAGCGTGGGGAGATTCGCGTTGCTGTGGCGGCTGGCGTCGCCCATGCCGGTGCCGAGGAGCACGATCGTGTCGTCGAGCAGCGACTTCCCCTCTGGCGTCTTCTTCGCCTGGAGCTGCTCGAGGAACCGGGAGAGGCAGTGGACGTGGGCCGTCTCGATCGCCACGAGGTCGCGGATCATGACGGGATCGTTGCCGTGGTGCGAGAGGCCGTGGTAGCCGGCGACGAGCTGGCGGCCGTCGAGCGAGAAGACCTGCCCGAGCCCGTGCAAAAAGAGCGTGATTACGCGGGTCTGACCCCCTTCGAGCGCAAGCGCCATGAGGTCGTAAAGAATCCCCTCCGCCTCGATCTGGAGGTTGGGCGTCATCGGGTCGTAATCGGGCAGCTTGTAGGTGGTGGTGGCGGCGGGCTCGGCGAGGGCCGCGAGCTGCCG
>RGVT01000251.1 GCA_010027105.1 Planctomycetia bacterium | reverse complement strand
CCGTTCTTCGTCGTGGGCGAAATCCCTCGACAGCCAGGCGGCGATGGCTGCGAGGGGATCGAGCCCCTTCAATCGGTCGGCGGCGGACTCAACTCGCTGGCTCATGACTTCCCCCTTTTTCAGGCGCACGTCCCCTGCGTCTCGGCCCCGTGGGAGAGATCTTACTTGGGGACCGGGCGAACCGTCCAGAGATCGTGACCAAAAACCGATGAAGGCCCCGCCGCCGCCTCCTGCCCCGCCTTGCAGGTTTCTCACGGTCATCGGGTAGGATTCGACCGCCACGGACGGGCATGCCGGTGAAAGGAGACCACCATGAAGAACCTGCCGCACCACCGTTTCCGCAAGCATCTGCGGGAATGGTTTCGATTGCTCTGGCAACAGGGCCTGATCACCGCAGAGGAATTCACCGCCGCCTGCGAGAACGAGTTGGCGGAGGAGCTGGAAGAGAATCCGGAGACGGAGTAGGTCGGCCAGCCTCCTCCAGGCCGGGGCCGAGCTGCCGCACGCAGCGATTCGAGACGATCAAGCGACCCCTCTTCTGTGCACTACGGGATGAGCTGGCGGGTCACCTGGCTTTCATGTTCAGGGAAGACCGTTCAGTTTCCCAGTCGTCGCTGACCACGAGTTTCACGCCGCGCATGCCGCGGTCCTGGAGGCTCTGCAGGAAGCCCGCCAATGCGTTTCGGCCCGCCGTGGCGGCTTCAAGGACAGCACTTGCTTCTTGGTGGGTCATCGCAGGTTCCTTCTTGGGGGGGTGAAGCACTTCCAAGAAAGCCTCGATGACCCGCCTTTTCAAACTGGCGGCCGGTAGGGGCCTGACCCCGTGTCGCTACGCCCACCAGGTCAAGCCCCTACCGGAGATTTACAGAAGAGACGTTCCACGAACTCGGCCGGGACGCTGCATCGTCCGTCGTGCGACCACCGGGTATCATGCCACGATGCAATCGTTCCGATGCGTATGCGGGCAGCCGCTGTTCTTCGACAATCTCACCTGCCTCGGCTGCAACGCGGACGTGGCGTACGATTCACGCAGGCGCAGCATCGGCGCGCTTGTCAGACAGGCCGACGGGCTGTGGGCGTTTCAGGGCGAGGCCCGCGAGCCCCCGCCGCTGTTCCGCCTGTGTGCGCACCGCGGCGCGGCGGCAGCGTGCAACTGGCTCGTCCCCGCCGAGGAACCCGCGGCCTTCTGCATCTCGTGCGGCCTGACGCGCACGATCCCGCCGCTCGATCGGCCGCGCAACGCCGACCGGCTTCGCGAGCTCGAGCGGGCGAAGCGGCGGGTCCTCTTCACGCTCCAGAACCTCAAGCTCCCGATCGCCGCGCGGTCGCACGATCCGCAGGGCCTGGCGTTCGATTTTCTCGAATCGCTCCCCGACGGGCCGCCCGTGCTCACCGGCCATGCGGCCGGCGTCATCACGCTCAACATCGCGGAGGCCGACGACGACTACCGCGACAAGCACCGCGACCTCCTGCACGAGCACTACCGAACGGTCATCGGCCACCTGCGGCACGAACTCGGCCACTACTACTGGGACGTGCTCGTGCGCGACACGTCGTGGCTCGAGTCATGCCGAGTGCTCTTCGGGGACGAGCGGGCGGATTACGCCGCCGCACTCGAGCGCCACTACGCCGATGGGCCGCGGGGCGACTGGCAGTCGCGGTTCATCAGCCGCTATGCCGCCGCCCATCCGTGGGAGGACTGGGCCGAGACCTGGGCCCAGTATCTTCACATCCGCTCCACGCTGGAGACGGTCACGGCGTACAAGCTCGACATCTCGCAGGCGCCGCTCGCCATCACGCCGTTTGGCTCCGACGCGCTCTTCATGCCCGAGCCGGCCGAGGCCGGGGCTGCCTTCCTTGGGTGGATCAACGCCATGGTCGTGCTCGCAGCCGTGCTCAACGAGACCGCGCGCAGCATGGGGCAGCCCGACATCTATCCCTTCGTCCTGAATCGCCCGACCGTGACGAAGCTGCACTTCGTCCACTGCGTGATCACGGGGGACCGTGCCGCCCGCACGCCGTCGCCGCCGGAGGCCATAACGGTCGCGGCCGGGTGATGCGCCGACAGCGTCTTCGACGGGGCGATGGACCTGCTTCGCGTCGTCGAGAAGGCCACGCCGCTTCCGCACACCTGGCTCGATGTCGCTCCTGAAAAGATTTACGTCCGGGCCGATCCTCTGCCGGCCGGTGTGAACCCGATCTGGGAGCCGCCCGATCATGCTGAGCCGAGGCGGTTTGTGGAGGCGCCGAGGTAGGCCGCGTGATCACCCTTCGCCGGACTTGTCGTCTCGGTGCCGCGGGCGTATTTCGCGAATGAACCGCTTGTCGCCTTCGAGCCCCGCTTCGATGCAATGACGATCCGCCGAGCCCGCCTCGGCGTCGAAGAAACCAGCGGGTTGGCCGGATAGACCTCCCCCTCCCCTCGTCTCTCTGACGCTCAGCCCAGCCCGGGCTGAATCCTGCTCACCGGCACTCCCGCGAGCTCATGAAACAGCCTCTGATTACGTCTTCTGCATCGTGGTATATTCGGGGAACCCGCGAGATGGTTTGTGCGGCGACTTGGTACCCTGGTTTTCCCCGCCGGGAAGCCAAGTCACCGAAAAGGCCATTTTTCAGCTATTTCGGAGGGTAAGCGAATGGCTAGCGGCGACACTGGAAATGTCGTGCCCCGAAAGGGGTTGTGGGTTCGAGTCCCATGCCCTCCGCTGCCCCATGGCCGTCCTCCTCGAGATTAGGAACGCGTCGAAGCGGTACGGCGACCAGGTGCTCCTCGACGGGGCGTCCGCCACGATCACCGACGAAGGCCGGGTGGGCTTCATCGGCCGCAACGGCGCGGGCAAGAGCACGCTCCTCAAGATCATCCTCGGCGAGGAGGCGCTCGACTCCGGCGAGATCGTCCGCCACCCGCGGCTGCGCCTGGGGCACCTCCGCCAGCACGACCCGTTCCTCCCCGGCGAGACGACGCTCGCGTTTTTGCTGCGCGACAGCGGCCGGCCGGAGTGGAAGTGCGGGGAAGTCGCCGGCCGCTTCGAGATCAAGGGGGCCGCGCTCGACGGGCCGGTGCGCGCCCTGTCGGGCGGCTGGCAGACGCGGGCCAAGCTCGCGGCGCTTCTGCTCCACGAGCCGAACCTCCTCCTGCTCGACGAGCCGACGAACTTCCTCGACCTGCGCACGCAGATCCTGCTCGAGCATTTTCTGCGCGACTGGCGCGAGGCGTGCATCGTCGTCTCCCACGACCGCGCCTTCCTGACGGCCACCTGCGACCGCACGCTCGACCTCTCGCGGGGCAGGCTGACGGCCTTCCCCGGCCGGGTCGACGCCTTCCTCGCCAACCAGGCCGAGCGCCGGCTGCACGCGGAACGGGCCAACGCCGCCGTGCTCGCCCGGAAGCGCGACCTCGAGGATTTCATCGCCCGCAACCGGGCCCGGGCGTCCACCGCGTCGCGCGCGAAGTCGAAGAGCAAGGAACTGGATCGGCTCGAACTCGAGGAACTCGCCGAGGCCGAGCCGACGGCGGCCATCCGCTGCCCGGCCGTGCAGCCGCGGCAGGGTCCGGCCGTCCGCTGCCGCGACCTCGCGATCGGCTATCCCGGCACCGTCGTGGCGTCGGGCATCGACGTGGAGATCGTGCACGGCGCCCGGGCGGCGATCGTGGGGGACAACGGCCAGGGCAAGACGACGTTCCTGCGGACGCTCGTCGAGTCGCTGCCGCCGCTCTCGGGCCACCTGAAATGGGGCTACGGCTGCGAGATCGGCATCTACGCCCAGCACGTCTACACGAGCCTGCCCGAGAACGACACGGTGCTCGCCTACCTCGAGCGCACCGCCGCCGTGGGCACGAAGTCGCAGCGGATCCTCGACGTGGCGGGGGCCCTGCTCTTCCGCGGCAGGGCGGTGGAGAAGCGCGTGGCCGTGCTCTCCGGCGGCGAGCGGGCGCGGCTGTGCCTCGCGGGGCTGCTGCTCGGGCCCTGCAACGTGCTCGTGCTCGACGAGCCG
>RGVT01000026.1 GCA_010027105.1 Planctomycetia bacterium | reverse complement strand
TAGGCGAGTGGGTCGGCGAACGCTCGACGAGCGTGGGCCGCTTCGGCCCAGCGAGGAGACTTTTGCCGCCCACGAGCCGACGACTACGCCAGGGCCGGAGGCCCGGGTACGAACCAGCGACCGGAGGTCGCCAAGGAACCATGAGCCGGATGCTCATGGTTTCCGTGAAGACAGAATGGGCTCGAGCTCCTCCACGAAGTCGCGGACATCCTGAAACTCGCGGTACACGCTCGCGAACCGCACGAAGGCCACCTGGTCGAGCCCGCGCAAGAGTTCCATGAGCCGCTCGCCGATCACGCGGCTCGGCACGTCGGTCTCGTAGGTGCCGTAGAGCTCTGCTTCGAGCGCCGTCACGACGCCCTCGATGTCGTCCTCGCTGACGGGCCGCTTCCAGCAGGCCTTGGCCAGGCCCCGCTTGATCTTGTCGCGGTCGAAGGGCTCGCGCACGCCCCCCTTCTTCACGACCGTGAGCAACTGCCGCTCGACGCGCTCGTAGGTCGTGAACCGGCGGCGGCAGGCGATGCACTCGCGGCGGCGACGGATCGACGAGCCGTCGTCGCCGGCCCGCGAATCGATCACCCGGTCGTTGTCGGTCCGGCAGAAGGGGCAGCGCATGGCGGGGTCCGGCCTCGAGGGTGATTCATCGTACGACCGGCCCGCCACGATCGACAAGGCGAATTCGCCGTCACTCCGCCGGCCGGTTCCCGCGCGGGAGCTTCCAGTCGCGCCGCTGCCGGGAGCTGGGAATGTCCATCGCCTTGCGGTACTTCGTCACCGTGCGCCGGGCCACCGTGATCCCACGCCTGCCGAGCTCTTCGACGAGCGCGTCGTCGCTGTAGGGATCGTCCTTCGGCTCGTTGCCGATGATCTCCTGGAGCTTGAGCCGCACCGTGTCCCAGGCCACCTCGTCGCCGTCGGCACTCACCGTGCCACCCACGAAGAACCGGCGCAGGGGGATCAGGCCGCGCGGCGTCTGCAGCCACTTGTCGTCCACGGCGCGGCTGACCGTCGTCACGTGCATCCCGATCCGGTCGGCGATCTGCTGCATCTTGAGCGGTTCGAGGGCCTCGGGACCGTCGGCGAGGAACCGCGTCTGGTGGTCGACGATCGCCTGTGCCGTCTTGAGCAGCGTCGACCTCCGCTGCTCGATCGACTCGATCAGCCACTGGGCCGAGTTGACCTTCCGCTTGATGTACTCGCGCGTGGCCGGGTCGGTGTCGGGGGAGAGGAGCATGTCCCTGTAGAGGGGACTGATCCTGAGGTTCGGCAGGTCCACCTCCTCCAGCCGCACCTTCCACGAGCCGTCGGCCTGCTGCTCGACGTGCACGTCGGGCTTCACGGTGGGAACGAACGGCACCGAGAAGATCGCGCCCGGCTTGGGGTTGAGGGCGTGGAGCTGCTCACGGAGCCGCTCGATCTCGGCGATCGAGGAGCCGGTCTTCCTCTCGATGAGCGGCAGCCGGTTGCCCGCGAGGTCCTCGAGGTGCTCGCTCACCAGCCGGCGGAGCTGGCGGGCGTTGGGCATGTCGGACCGGATCTGCAGGAGCAGGCATTCGCGCAGGTCGCGGGCCGCGACGCCGGGCGGATCCATTCCCTGCACCGCCCGGAGGGCCTTCTCCAGGAGTGCCAGCTGCGTCGCCCGGTCGGGCGGCCCCTCGGGGTCGACCAGCTCCTCGAGCGGCACGGGAAGGTAGCCGTTGGCGTCGAGGTTGAAGATGATCCTCTCGGCCGCCTGTCGCTCCGCCTCGGTGAGGTCGTCGTTGGCGAGCTGGTCGTGGAGGTGGTTGAAGAGAGTCTCCGGCCGCTCCTCCATGTTGGCCATGGCGTCGAGGTAGCGATCGGAGACCTCCTCGATCCGCCCCGCGGAGGGACGGCTGCGGTCGTCGTCGGAGTCGGGGTATTCGCTCGCCCAGTCGTACGACCGCTCGAAGTCGGCCTGGTTGGCGTGCTCCTGGTCGACCACGAGCGGCTTCTCGTCGACGGTGCGCTCGCCCGCCGGGGGCTGCTCGGCGAGGGTCGCGGCCGATTCGCCGCCGGGAACGTCGGCCCCGGCCTCCTCGACCTCGAGGGTCTCGTTGTTCTGGATCTCCTGCTCGATCCGCTCCTCGAGGGCGAGGAGCGGCAGCTGGAGGATCTCCATCGACTGGATCATGCGCGGCGCGAGCACCTGCTTCTGCGCCATCCGCATTTCCTGGCCGAACGACATCCGCATCGCTGCAAACTCCATGCCGGAACCGGCGGGAGACCGCCGGACCTGTTCCAAGGATACAGCGCAACCCCGTTCCAGGGCGCGTCACGGCAGGGGCTGGCGGCTGGAAAGGGCGTCGGCCAGCATCTCGCGGTTGGCCTGCTCCAGTGACGCCCCGACCGTCAGGCCCCGGGCCAGGCGGGTGATCCGCACCGGCAGGCCGGCGAGCCGCCCCGACACCTCGAGGGCCGTCGCATCCCCCTCGACGTTGGGCGTCGTGGCCATGATCACCTCGGCGACGCCCCCCTGCCGCACGCGTTCCACCAGCCGGTCGATCGTGAGCTGCGCGGAGCCGACGCCCTCCAGCGGCGACATCCGCCCCTGCAGCACGTGATACACGCCGCGATACGCGCCCGCCTGCTCGAGGGCCAACAGATCCCGCACCTGTTCCACCACGCACAGCTGCGTCCTGTCGCGCCGCCGGTCGAGGCAGATGTCGCACTCCTCCCGCTCCGCGAGGTTGAAGCAGGTCCGGCACGGATGGAGCTTTTCCTTGACGGCTCGAATCGCGTCGGCGAACGCGACCGCCTGCTGGTTCGACATGCGCAGCACGTGATACGCCAGCCGTTCTGCCGACTTGCGGCCGATGCCGGGCAAATCGGCGAAGAAATCGATGAGCCTCGGGATCGCCCCGCGGGTCTCAGCCATTCGGATCATCCTCCTCGTCGTCCGCCGACTCCCCGCGGGCGATTCCGGACGCCGCCGCAGCTGCGACGCCGGGCCGCGGCGGCTCAACCTTCCTCACCACCGCGTCAAACAGCGTCCGGGCCTGGGCGACGAGCGGGTGGTCGATCGCGTCGCGCACCAGCGCCGCCTGCGACGGGGCCGGCCGCGGGCGTTCCGGGAGGGCCTCGATCGCCCCGGCGACGGGCGCAGCGACGGTGACGGCGTGGCGCAGGGGCCGGCCCGCGAGGCCGGCGAGCGCCGCCGCGATCGCCTCGGTCACCTCCGGCCGTCGCAGGAACGCGGCCCCCGCGGCCGCTGGAGCGGGCATCACCACCTCGATCCCGCCGTCGTCCCAGCGCACGTCGACGGCGGCCGCGGCGAAGTCGGCGGCGAGCCCGCCTGCCGCCTCGCAGGCCTGCAGCCAGGCCGAGCGGGCGTCGGCGGACGGCGTGGTCACAGCCGCGACGGGTGGCGACGCGGGCGGCGACGCTGCGGGAGGCGGCTCAGCGATCGCCGCCGGCCGCGTCAGGTCGGCCGTTTTTTTTTCGCGCGGCGCCGGCTGCGGCCGGGCGGGCTCCGCGGCCCGCGGCTCCGCGGCGATGCCCTGCGCCACCGCGGCGAGGTCGTCGAGGTCGTCGAGCTTCGCGAGCCGCACCACCGCCATCTCGGCGAGGATCGCCGCGTGGCCGCTCGTCCGCATGCGCGAAAGCGACTGGTCGACGATCTGGAGCATCGCCAGAAGCGTCTCGGTGCCGACCGCGCGGCCGAACGCCGCCGGGTCGATGCCGAGCCCGCCGCCGGGCGCACCGGGCTCGCAGCCCACGCTCGCGAGCAGGGCGTCGCGGAGCGCCGCGATCACCTGCTCGAGCACGCCGCCCGGGTCGGCGCCGCCGGAGAGCGTGGCGGCGAAGGCCTCGAGCGCCGCCTTCGGATCGCGGTCGGCGAGCGCCTGCACGAGCCGCCCCACCTGCTCCTCGCGGCCGGTGCCGATGACGGCGTGCACCTCGTCGACGCCGATCCGGCCCGAGGCCGCGCCGAGCAGCTGCTCGAGCAGCGACTGGCTGTCGCGCATGCTGCCCGCGGCGCGGCGGGCGATGAGCGAGAGCGCCTCCGCCGTGGCCCGGCCCCCCTCCGCCTCCACGATCTGCGCGAGCCGGCGGGCGATGGCCGGCGCGTCGACCGTCACGAAGTCGAACCGCTGGCAGCGCGAGAGGATCGTGATCGGGAGTTTTTCGGGCTCCGTCGTGCAGAGCACGAACTTCACGTGCGCCGGCGGCTCCTCCAGCGTCTTCAGCAGGGCGTTGAAGGCCTCGCGCGTGAGCATGTGGACTTCGTCGATGATGTAGATCTTGAACCGGCCGCGGGCCGGCCGCACGGCGACGTTCTGCCGCAATTGCCGGATCTCGTCGATGCCGCGGTTGCTGGCGGCGTCGATCTCGACCACGTCGACATCCTGCCCCGCGGCGATCGCCAGGCAGGCGTCGCAGGCGTTGCACGGCTCCGCCGCCGGGCCGCGCTCGCACTCCAGGGCCTTGGCGTAGATCCGGGCGGCGCTCGTCTTGCCCACGCCGCGGGCGCCCGTGAACAGGTAGGCGTGGCCGATCCGGCCGCTCTGGATCGCGCCGGAGAGGCCGCGGGCCACGTGCTCCTGCCCGACGAGCTCGTCGAACCGCTGCGGGCGGTAGCGGCGGGCGACGACCTGGTAGGGGGCCGGTTCGGCCATGGGCGGCTCCGGGGCGGCGATGAGAGGCCCACCGCACAAAGGGGCGACTGCTTATGGCTGCTGCGGTTAGGCCCTGACCAGGTTCACAGGCCCCCATCGCAGGGGCCTCTCATCGGCACCCGAACTCGTTCCTCCAGTTTTGTACGCCCCGCCCCCGGCACGGTCAAAGGCTGTTACATTTCGCGGCCATGGCGTCTTCGGCGTCTCCCATGATGCAGCAGTTCGAGGCGGCGAAGGCCCGCTGCCCTGGCGCCCTCGTGCTCTTCCGGATGGGCGATTTTTACGAACTCTTCGGGGAAGACGCCCGCGAGGCGGCCACGCTCCTCGACCTCACGCTCACCAGCCGCGACAAGGGGCCCGACGCCCTGCCGATGGCCGGCTTCCCGCACACGCAGCTCGACAACCAGCTCGTGAAACTCGTGGCCGCCGGCCGCCGCGTCGCGATCTGCGAGCAGATCGACGGGCCGGCTTCGTCGGATGGCAAATCGGCTCGTGGACTCTTGCGCCGCGAGGTGACGAGGATCGTCACGCCCGGTATCGCGGCCGACGAATCGCTGCTCGACCCCGGCCGCGTGAACTATCTGCTTGCGATCCTGCCCCGGGCCGAGGCCGGCGGCGTGCGCGTGGGCCTCGCCTGGATCGACGTCGCCGCGGGCCGGTTCGAGTGCGCCGTGATCCCGCGCGACGACGTGGCCGACCACCTGCTCCGGCTCGATCCGGCCGAGGTGCTCTGCGCGGAGAAAGACCGCGACGTCGCCACCGAGCTGTTTTCATCTACAGGGAACTTGCACGCCGTGACTGCGCGGCCCGACTGGTGGTTCGCCGACGCCGAGGCCACCGCCGCCGTCGGAAAGGCGCTCGGTGGCCGGCGGCTCGAGGGGCTGGGCTTCGACCTGCCGGCCGACCTGCCCGGCCTCGCGGCCGCCGGCGCGATCGTCAACTACCTCGAGGAAAACGAGCCGACCGCGATCGCCCGCATCGAGACGCTCGCCCCGTGGCGGCCGGGCCACCGGATGGAGATCGACGAGGTCTCCCGCCGCAGCCTCGAGATCGTCCGCGGAAGCGCGTCGGGCCGCCGCGAGGGCTCGCTCGCCGGTGTGCTCGACCGCACGCGGACGCCGATGGGCGGCCGGCTGCTCGGCACCTGGCTCGCCGAGCCGCTCGTCGCCTCGGCCGCCATCGACGAGCGGCTCGACGCCGTGGCCGCGCTCGCGGCGGACGCGTCGCGATCCGCCCGGCTGGCGGCTCTCCTCGCCGGCATCGGCGACATCGAGCGGCTCACCGGCCGCGTGATCTCCGGCCGGGCGGGCCCGCGCGACCTCGAGCGGATCGGCCGCGCGCTCGCCGTGCTGCCCGACGTCAAGGCGGCGCTCGCCGGCACGGCGGGCCTGCTCGGGGCGGTCGGCGGCCGGCTCGACCCCTGCGCGGATCTCGCGGGCCGCATCGCCGCCACGCTGCGCGAGGGCTGCCCGGTGTTCGCCCGCGACGGCGGCTTCATCCGCCCGGGCTTCGACGAGCGCCACGACCGGCTCGTGGAGCTCGCCTCCGGCGGCAAAGCCTGGATCGCCGAGTACCAGGCCCGCGAGATCGAGCGCACCGGCATTTCGTCGCTCAAGGTCGGCTTCAACCGCGTGTTCGGGTTCTTCCTCGAAGTGAGCCGCACACACGCCGCCAAGGTGCCCGCCGACTACGTCCGCAAGCAGACGGTGAAAAACGCGGAACGTTACACGACGCCCGACCTCGACGCCCGCCAGCGCGAGGTGCTCGGCGCCGAGGACGAGGCCACCCGCCGCGAGATCGAGCTCCTCGAGGAGCTCCGGCTCTTCGTGGCGGAGCACCGCGCGCGGCTCGACCGGGCCACGGAGATCCTCGCCATCCTCGACGTGCTCGTATCGTTCGCCGACGTGGCCCGGTCGCGGGCCTGGGTGCGGCCGGAGATCACGGGCGGCGGCGAACTCGTGATCGACGAGGGCCGGCATCCGATCCTCGAGCAGATCCTGCCCGCGGGCACGCTCGTGGCCAACGATCTGGCGCTCGCCGCGGGCGGCGAGGCGGCCCCGGCGATCATCCTCGTCACCGGCCCCAACATGGGCGGCAAGAGCACGTTCATCCGCCAGGCCGCGCTCTTTGCCGTGCTCGCGCAGGCGGGCAGTTTCGTGCCCGCGAAGGGGGCCCGCGTGGGCATCGTCGACCGCCTCTTCGCCCGGATCGGTGCCGGCGACGACATCGCCAGAGGCGCGAGCACGTTTCTCGTGGAGATGGCCCAGACCGCGCGGATCCTGAACCGGGCCACCGCCCGCAGCCTCGTGATCCTCGACGAGGTCGGCCGGGGCACGAGCACCTACGATGGCCTCGCGATCGCGCAGGCGGTGGTCGAGCATCTCCAGGCGCAGGTCGGCTGCCGCACGCTCTTCGCCACCCACTACCTGCAACTCGCGGCGCTCGAAAAACTTCCGGGCGTGGCCAACGTGCAGGTGCTCGTGCAGCAGCACCGCGACGAGCTCGTGTTCCTCCACCGCGTGGCCCCGGGTGCGGCCGACAAGAGCTGGGGTGTGCACGTGGCGCGGCTCGCCGGCGTGCCGACCGACGTCGTCGACCGCGCGGGCGACCTGCTCCTGGGCTTCGAGTCGGCCGGCACCGCCCCCGCTGCAAAACCCCGCCGCAAGCCCGCCCCGGCCGAGCAGCGCTCCCTCTTCGACCCGTAGGACAGGCTTCAGCCTGTCAGAAACGTACGACAGGCTTGAGCCTGTAAAAAAAGTACGACAGGTTTCAGCCCGTCGACAACTGTCAACCCGTCCCCCCGGGCCGCCTCCCCGCCGTCGCGGCCGCGGTGTAGCATCAGGGACGCGAAAAGGAGTCTGCCGGTGGCCGTTGAACTGCGCGAGTTTTCCTGGCAGAGGATGATCGAGGCCGTGCAAGCCGTTCGTGACCGGGCGCTGCGGGCGACCGCAGCGCTCGAAAAAGCCGGAATCCCCTACGCCATGGCCGGCGGCAACGCCGTGGCCGCCTGGGTGGCCCGCGTGGACCGTGCGGCCGTGCGGAACACGCAGGACGTCGACATCCTCGTGCGGCGGAGCGACCTACCGGCCGTCACGGAGGCTCTCGAGGGAGCCGGCTTCGTACGGGCGACGGTGATGGACGTGGTGTGCTTCATCGACGGCCCCGCCGGCAGCCCGCGGGACGCCGTCCACCTGCTGTTCGCCGGCGAGAAGGTGCGCGAGTCGTATCCGCTGCCGACGGCCGACGTCGGCGAATGCGTGCCGGCCGACGACTACGCGATCGTGACGCTCGAGGCCCTGGTGCGAATGAAGCTCAATGCGTTCCGCGACAAGGATCGGACACACCTCCGAGACTTCATCTCGCTCGGTCTGATCGACGCCACGTGGCTGCCCCGGCTCGTGCCCGAGCACGCGGCCCGGCTGCAGCAGCTGATCGACGACCCCGATGGCTGAGACGGCGACGCCGGGAGGGCCCGGCGCCGCCCGCCCTGCTCAGGCGAACGTGATTCGGCGGTCGACTTCGATCCGGTACCCGTCGGCGAGCGTCAGGGAAAACCGCTCGGCATGGGCGATCTCGCTCGAGCGATCGAGGAAGGTGGCATCGTGGCCGAGTTCCAGCCACGCGATCGTCTTCGCGATCGGGTCGACCAAAAGATAGTGGCTCACCCCGGCGAGTTCATAGAGGCTGCGTTTCGCGGTCCGGTCTTTTTCAGCCGTCGCATCACTGAGAATCTCGATGGTCAGAGCCGGCGGCCGCTCGAGGTGTCGCCCGGGCTGGCTGCCGCAGACCACCATCACATCCGGCCGCACGACCGTATCGTCGCTGACGATCCAGTCGAGGCCCGCATAGGTGGCACACGGGCAGCCCTGCGCCTGAAGGCACGACTCGATCTGAAACACGAGCTTGGCTGCGGCACGCTCGTGTGGTCCGAGTGGCGAGGGGCTCATCGCCACCGCCGTGCCGTTCCAAAGCTCCCAGTCGCCCTCCCACTGGAGGTAGTCGGCGACCGAGTAATGCGGATCGTATCCCGGCGCGATGGGCATACCCCAAGTGTACAAAGAAGCAGTTCCGAAAGCAACCGCTCGGTGCCCACGGAGTTCGCCCCGCGTCGGCCAACTGATCACCCCGGCCGATCCGGACATCCAGTTTTGCGTGACCCCGGCTATTTTTTCGGGACGAGCGTCGCCTGAAACGCGACGAGT
The DNA here is from genome assembly GCA_010027105.1 of Planctomycetia bacterium. Lineage (GTDB taxonomy): Bacteria > Planctomycetota > Planctomycetia > Pirellulales > UBA1268 > RGVT01. Next base: position 6,632 of record RGVT01000026.1, on the reverse strand, counting down.
TTCCACCCGCCGCCCTGCCGCAGGAAGACCCGAGTCCAGCGGGTCTCACCCTCCAGCGTGCCGGCTGCATCGTCGGACACGATGCCCGATCTCCCGGTCAGGACCGCGGTGTCGCCGTGGAGCCGAACCTTGACGTCGGACGACGTCAGTTTGTCGTAGTTGACGTTTGGCTCCGCCGTGTCCTGCTTGACGCTCGCGAGAAACTGGGCGCGGTCGGACACGACGCCGTTCGGGCGGGTGTGGACGTAGTCGGGGTGGAGCACGTTTTCGAGAAAGGCGAGGTTCTCGTCGACGACCGCGGCCTGGATGTCTGCCGTGAGCCGCTTCAGGTCGCGCTCGTCGCCGGCCACGTCGGCCAGGCTCGGCGTCGCGAGAACGATCAGGATCGCAGCCGCCCGAAGGAAAGAATGCATGGTGCACGGTCCGGAAAAAGTGGAGTGGGGTGACGAACCAAAGGATAGGTCGGCCAGTGGCCGTTCGGCAAGCATTGGATGTCGCCACCACGAACGCCGTTGAGCTGGAGCACCTGGCTGTTCATCGTGGCGTCGGCCACGCGGGCCGGCCCGCCCCGCAGCACCGCCTGCTCCGCGCCACACTCGTCCCACAGGAGCTGCCCCGAGGGCTCGTCGAACCGGTACGACGCCACGAGCCCCCGCGGCTTGGCGAGCGTCGAATCGTAGTAGGGCCCGAACCAGTCGCCCCACGGATAGTGGCCGCAATGGACCCCGTCCGAGTCATTCCACATCATCGAGTAGTCGTCGTCGGCGATGGCAGTGCCGGAGAGGGTGCCGCCCCATACGGACGCGTTGCCGCGGACGATCGCCGAATCCTTCACCGTTCCGCCGTCGAGCCACGCGTAGCCTTCCACCACGGCGTCACCCTGCACGACGGTGTTCCAGCCGCTCACGAGGGCGTGGTCGCGGATCCGGGCGTTGCCCTGGACCGACGCGCCCTGCACGACGGAATACCCGGAGACGACGGCCGCGCCGGCGATCCGGGCCTGCTCGCGCACGACCGCGCGCCCGGTGGATCGCCACCGAGAAGTACGCACTGACGCCCGCCTTCTCGGGATCGTACGTCAATGCGGCCAGACACACCGCCTGCTCTGCGGTGGCATCCAACTCGCACCGTTTGGCAACGTCGATTGTCAGTCGGCGCACATTCACTCGCTGACCCTGATCAGCTCGTCGAGCTTGCCTCCGATGGTGTCGATTTTCTCGGAGTGTTCCTTCTGGCCGCGCACGATCTGCTCGACCACCTCGAAGTGGGCGTCCAGCACCGGCTTCACCACGTCGTTCTTGGCCCACCACAGGATCACGGCGAGGATCACGAGCGGCAGGCCGGAGCGTTCGCACGTCGCTGGTTACGTCACATTCGAGCCGGCTTTGCGGTCGATCGCCTTCGTCGCACTCGCGAGGGACGCTTCGGCAACGCCGCCGTCGTCGGCGGTCTCGCGAAGATCGAGCAGGAAGTCGTAATCCCGACCGAGATTCGCAGACAGCGCACCGGGCGGCTGGTGAGCGGCGTGTTCCGGTCTTGCTGGCCCAAAAGCCGTTCCCGGAACGGCGATTGCCCTTCCCGGGGAGCATGTGTCTTTCTTGCTGTGGGACAGGCTTTAGCCTGTCATGCCATGTGGGACAGGCTTCAGCCTGTCATGCCATGTGGGACAGGCTTCAGCCTGTCATGCCTCAACGCGCCCGCGCTGCCTTCCGTGATGCGATGAAGGCCTCGAGTTCCTTGAGACTCGCGAGGCCGATCAGGGAGTACCAGACCATCTGATACATCGCCCGGTTCGGCTTCTCGCCGGTGGAGATCAGGATCAGCATGCAGACGATCATGGCGCAATACGACTGGATCTCCACGATCAGTTCGGCCGGCAGCTCGAGACGGTTGGTGACCAGGCGGAGCACGCCGTCACAGTCCGGGCCACGCATGCCCCGGTCGCTCTCGTGCGGCTTGGCCTCCACGCAGATCAGCCGCACCGGGTGGTCGGGACGGGTGCGGTGCCGCGTTCTCCAGCCCAGTTCGACGATCTCGTCGCTGATCACACCGGCGGCATGATCGGCTGGCGTGAGACGACCAGGAGGACGGCATCGACAACTTCGTCCGGCCCGCCGGTCAGCGGCGGCGCGGTCGTCGCGAGGCCTTCTTGGCGGACTTCTTCTTTCCGGTCTTCCTGACCGCCTTCTTCGCGGCTTTCTTCTTGCGGGCCGGCTGCGACCGCTCCACGGCCTCGTCGCCGCGGCGACAAGCCGCGCCGCAACCTCCCGACCTCACCCGCACTGGTTCATCTTGTCGCGCGGCGTGCCGGCGGCGATGAGCGCGGGCTCTGGTCTGCCGAACTGCACGAAGGCCACGTCGGGAACCACCGTCACGGCGATGCTCTTGTAGGCGGGCGTCCGCGAGAGCGGATCGGCGGCCTTTGGCACGAGCACGTTGCTCTCGGGGTAGTACATCGCCACGCAGCCGGGCCGGATCTGGTCGAAGGCCGACACGATCTGCCCGCGCATCTCGCCCGCGCTGCTCGTGATCCGGCAGCGGCCGCCGGCCTGCAGGCCGAATGTCGTGATGTCGTCGGGGTGCATGAGCACGATGTCGCGCCGCGTCTGGTTGCGGTAGAGGTCTTCCTCCTCGTAGACGACGGTGTTGAACTGCCCTTCGCTGCGGATCGTCATCAGCTGCAGGCCCTGGGGCGGCTCGGGCAGGTCGTGCACGAAGAGATGGGCCAGGCCGTCGGCCGTCGGGAAAGCCGGCGTGTCGATCGCCCGGCCCGGAATGGAAAACTCCTGCTTCGTCTTGTCGATCTCCGCGATCTGCTCCATCCCGGGCACGATCGCCCCGATCGCCTTGCGGATCGTGCTCGTGTGGGCCATGTCGCGCCAGTTGACCGGGCCGCCCTCGCCGAGCACGCGGCGGGCGATGTCGGCGATGATCTCCACCTCGGCCCGCGGGCCTGTCTGTTCGGTCGTGGTATGCCGCGGCTGGCCACCGTCGGAGAGCCGGATGTAGCTGAACATGCTCTCCTGCGTGGAGGGCTCCGGCTCCTCGTCGCGGGCGAGCACGGGCAGGATGATCGTCTCCTCCGCCCCGGTGCCCCAGGCGTGGCCGGTGTTCAGCGACGTGTTCATGGAGACGACGGTGTCGATCTTCTCCATCGCCCGCCTGGCATACGTGGCGTCGGGGCTCGCGCCATACAGGTTGCCGCCGAGGCAGAAGGCGAACCGCATCCTCCCCGCGTCGGCCGCGTCGAGGCATTCGAGCGTGTCGTAGCCCTTCGTCGTGGGCAGCTTGACGCCATAGTGGCTCTCCAGCCGGTCGAAGACCGCCTTCTTGAGCATGGGCGTGACGCCCACGGTGCCCATCCCCTGGATGTTGGAGTGGCCGCGGATCGGCTGCAGGCCCGCGCCGGGCCGGCCCACCATGCGTCGCATGAGGGCGAGGGTGGCGATCGCCTGCACGGTCGCGGCGCCGTGGAGATGGTGCGTGACGCCCATCGTCCAGGCGAACACCGCCCGCCTGCTCTCGGCATACTGGGCGGCCATGTCGAACATCTCGCGCTGCGACACGCCCGACTTGCGCACGATGTCGTCCCAGGAAAGGGCGTCGAGCCGGGCCGCGAGTTCGGGCCAGCCGGTGCAGCGCCGCTCCAAAAACTCCTCGTCGATCACCGGCTCGCCCGCCGCGTTGCGGGGGTTGGCCGCGTGCAGTTCGCGCAGCCGCTTCATGAGCCCGTAGACCATCGCGAGGTCGCCGCCCACGTGGGGCTGCACGTAGGTGCTCGCGATCTCGGCGCCGAAGAGGAGCGCCCACGCGTCGCTCGGCACCGAGAAGTTGACGAGGCCGGTCTCGACGATCGGGTTGACGACGATCACCTTGCCGCCGCCGCGGCGCACCATCATCAGCGTGCGCATCATGCGCGGGTGGTTGCTCGCGGGATTGCCCCCGATCAGGAACACGCAGTCGGCGTGCTCCATGTCGTCGAGCTTCACGGTGCCGGCCCCCGTGCCGATCACGCTCGCCAGGCCGACGCCGCTCGCCTGGTGGCAGTAGTAGGAACAGTTGTTGACGTGGTTGGTGCCGTAGAGCCGGGCGAAGAGCTGGAGCAGGAACCCCGCCTCGTTGCTCGACCGGCCGCTGAAGTAGAAGAACGATTCCTCGGGCATCGTGTTCTTGAGCTTCGCGGCGATCCGCTCCAGCGCCTCGCCCCATGCGATCGGCCGGTAGTGCTGCGAGCCCTTCTCCAGGAGCATCGGTTGCACGAGCCGGCCGGAGTGCTCGAGCTCGCGGGGCGAGAACGCCCGCAGCTGCGGGATCGAGTAGGTCTCGAAGAACGTCGGCTTCACGGCCCCCTGCATGTCGGCCACCATCGCCTGGAACGACTTCTTGCACACCTCGGGAAAGTGGCCGGCCTCGTTCACCATCCCGCCGGCCTGGCCGCCCATGCCGAGCGCACAGGTCTTGCAGGCGTTCTTGGACCGCATCGCCTTCCAGAATTTCCAGAGGCCGCCCGCCTCGCGCGACTTCTTGAACGTATACATGACCGCGCGGAAGCCGCCGCCGGTCGTCACCCTGCCGAAGAAACGTCCCATGCGAGCCAGCCGCTCCGCGCCGCAACCACGGCGGATTGCCGGTTGTTTGCGTCTGAAATGCTACCTGCGTTAGGCTGAACGACTCAAGTTGATCGATCGGTCTTTCCAGGAGTCCCAGCGATGCGTACAGGATTCATGACGGCGGTGGTGTTCGGGATGGCGGCCGTGGCGTCGGCCGAGATGACGAGCGGTCCGCAGGTGGGCGACAAGGTGGGGGCGTTCACGGTCACGAAGGTCGCCGGCAATCCCGACGACGGCTTCCCCGCCGGCCGCTCCGGCTGCTACCGCTGCAAGACCGGCTCGAAGCCGGTGGTGATGGTGTTCGCCCGCTCCGCCGACGAGAAGCTCGCCAAGCTCCTCAAGAAGATCGAGGAGGAGGTCGAGGAGCACCAGGCCGAGAAGCTCACGAGCTTCGTGAACATGATCGGCGCCGACCCCGAGAGCCTGAAGAAGGCCACCGAGGACTTCGCGACCAAGCACGGCATCACGCGGATCGCCTTCGTGGTGCCCGAGGACGCGCAGGACGGCCCGGCCGATTTCAACATCGCCAAGGACGCCGACGTCACGGTCGTGTGCTACAAGGAGGGCACGGTGAAGGCCAACCACGCCTTCCCGAAAGGAGGTCTCTCCGACGACAAGATCGACGCGGTCGTGAAGGCTTCGTGCGCTCTGGTTGAGTAACGGTCACACGTGATGGCGACGGGCATGGGTGCGGCTCCGGTTCGGAGCGGCCCATGCCCCGTCGCCGGACGTTCGCTCCGGGCCTGCGAGCAGGCCATCGACGCTGCGTGTCGTGAGGTGTCGCGGCGAGAACTCGGCATCCCTGCCGATAGCGCCGACGCGTTCACGCTCTCACCGGACATCCTCACGGCCGCGGTCACCGCAGCCACGGATGTCTGACACCCCGAGCCACGCACCCTACGACATGCCCGCAGACATTCCTCCCGTTCCGCCAAGTCGGCTGTGCGGCTACGCACGGGAGGTGCTCGAGCTACTCGCCGGCCACGCCGCAGCGGCCGAAATCGTGATCGGCGGCGGTGTGGCCCTGTCGCACTACGTCGAGTACCGCGACACGTTCGACCTCGATGCCTGGTGGGCCACCGCACCCACATCCTCTGCACGGGAATTGATGGGCCGGGCCATGCACACCGTCGCCGAGCGGCACGGCCTAACGCTCACGCGCCGGACATGGGGCGAAACGGAGAGTTATGAATTGGCCGACGGCCCACGGAAGGTGTTTTCATTGCAGATCGCCGCGCGAGACCGTTTCCTGGAGCCGACACTCGAGGCCGCCTGGCCACCCGTTCGCCTCGAAACACTCCGGGACAACGTCGCCTCGAAGATGACGGCACTCGTGGAGCGAGGAGCCCCTCGCGATCTTCGCGACGTGTACCATCTCTGTCATCGCGGCATTCTCTCGGCAGCCGAGTGCTGGCAGTTGTATTGTCAGAAAAATCCAGGGCATGACGTTCAGACGGCCGCCGATAAGGTCCTCCATTGCGTCGAGCGATTGGAGATGCAACGGCCCCTGGATACAATCGAGTCGCAGGACGAACGGTTGCAGGCGGCTGCCGTACGAGCGTGGTACCGCGACATCTTCTGCAAAAGCGTTTCCGCCTGAGCGTCCCGACACATCGTTGCCTGCCGTCCATGCACCTCGATCACACCGTCTATCCGGAATTGCAGCACCCGCCGGAGCACCTGGCCACGCCCGAGGCCAAGGCGGACTACGTGCAGCGCGTCTGCAGCGCATTCGATTTCGGGGTCGCGCCGGAGCGCTCCGACTGGGATTTGTTCCGCGGCTGGAAGGCGATCTTCGACGACTATCCCCTGCCGCACTCGCCGGCCTACCACACGTTTCGTGCCAGGTTCGGTTGGCCGGCTGTTGCCCGCGGTGTCTCGGGGCTCGTTCCACCGTGGAAGACTCAGGATCTTCGCGAGGGGCGAACCGACCCCTGTGAACGTGCCGTGTGATCTACGGCCTCCTTACGAGACTCACGAAAAACACTATATTTCCAGCACAGGGCAGCGTAGCTCAGTTGG
>RGVT01000250.1 GCA_010027105.1 Planctomycetia bacterium | reverse complement strand
GAAGTCGACCTCCTTCACGAAGGCGTCGAGCATCATCACGGCCGCCGGCGTCTCCACCATCATGCCCACGGGCATCCTGGGGTTGAACGCGATGCCGTGCTCGGCGAGATCCTCCATCACGTCGGCGAGCACGAGTCGCGCCTGCCGCAGTTCGACGATCGTGGAGACGAGGGGGAAAAGCACCCGCACGTCGCCCAGGGCGCTGGCCCGGAGGATCGCCCGCAGCTGCGTGCGAAACATCGGCAGCTGCCGCAGCGAGAGCCGGATGCTGCGCAGGCCCAGGCAGGGGTTGCGCTCCTCCTCGGGCGTCCGCTCGGTGAGCATCTTGTCGGCGCCGAGGTCGAGCGTGCGGACCACGACAGGCTTGCCGTGCATCGCCCTCACGACGGCACCGTAGGCCTCGAAGTGATCCTCCTCCGTCGGCTCCCGGCGGCTGGTGAGGTACAGGAACTCGGTGCGGTACAGCCCGATGCCGTCGCAGCCGCGCGACAGGCACTGCTCCGCCTCGCTCGGAAACTCGATGTTGCCGGTGAGCTGGATCCGCACGCCGTCGGTCGTCTCGGCGGGGAGGTCGCGGAGCGTGTCGAGCCGGGCGGCGACCGAGCGTGCCTCCTCGACTTCGAGCCTGTAGCGGGAGATCGTCTCCTCGTCGGGCTGGAGGATCACGATCCCCTGGTTCCCGTCGAGGATCACCGGCTCCCCTCCCGAGACGTCGGCGAGGAACGGCCCCAGGCCGACCACGGCGGGGATCTCGAGCCCCTCGGCCACGATCGCCGTGTGGCTGCCGGGGCCGCCCAGCTCCGTGGCGAACCCCATGACGAACCGCCGGTCGAGATTCGCCGTCTCGCTCGGCGTGAGGTTGTGCGCCAGGAGGACCACCGGCTGCGAGATCGCCGCCAGCGTCTCGCGGCGCTGCCCCAGGAGATTCCGCAGCAGGCTCTTCTCGATGTCGTAGATGTCGTGGGCGCGCTGCGAGATGTGGTTGTCGAGGTTCTGAAACACCTTCGCGTAGCGGCGGAGCGTGCGGCTCACGGCATACTCGGGCCACCAGTTCTTGTCGCGGACGGCGCTCGCGAGCTCCCCCTGGAGCCGGTCGTCGTGGAGCATCGCCAGGTGGGCGTCGAAGATGGCGGCGTACTGCTCGCCGAGCTCCGCCCGCACCGCGTCGCGGTTGCGGCCGATCTCCCGGGCCGTCTCGGCCACCGCGTTCCGCAGCCGTTCGAGCTCGGTGTCGACGGCGCTCCGCTCCACGAACCGGCGCGGGATGCGGAACCCCTCGCTGTCGAGGACGAGTGCCTCGGCGATCGTGACGCCGGGCGAAACGGCGATGCCCTGGAGTTTGAGCATGGGGGCGCAGTCGGCGGCTCAGGCAGCGGGAGCGACGGGCGGGCGGATCGCGCGAGCCCCGCGGGCCCGGGCTGCGATCGACGTTCCCGCACGGCTTCGCGCCAGGCGGCTTCGTGCTGCTCCTTCTTATCCGGTCGGTGGGTGTCGGCGGACGGGCCGCCGGGGATTGGTGTTCGGGGGCGTCGCGGGTCGTGCGGTCACTGCTCGGTACTCAGCTGTGGTCGGTGAAGTTGCGGTCGAACAGCCGGCCGATCGCCTCCACGGCCTCGCGGGCATCGGGGCCGGTGGCCTCGACGACCAGCCGCGTGCCGGCCTCGGCGGCGAGCGTGAGCAGGTCGAGGATGCTCTTGCCGTCGGCCCGCTGTCGCTCGGCCACGAGCTCGATCCGCGACTGCCATTTTCGCGCCTCGCGGGCGAGCAGGTCGGCGGGCCGGGCGTGGAGCCCCTGCTCGATGCCCACCACGACCTCGCGCGAGATGGTCTCCGGCGTCGTCACGTGACCACCCCGTGGCTGTCCGCCTCCTCGAGGAGGTGCTCGATCTCGGCCGGGGTGTGCGAGGCCTTGAGGCGGCGGCAGAAGGCGTCGTCGCGCAGCTGCCGCGAGATGTTCTCGAGCGCGCGGAGATGGTCGCCCGGGCGGTCGGGAGGCGACACGAGGAGGAAGAACAGGTGCACCGGCTCGCCGTCGAGGCTCTCGAAGTCCACCCCCTTGCGGCTCACTGCCACCGTGCCTACGAGCCTGTCGACGCTCGGGTGCTTGGTGTGCGGCACGGCCACGCCCCGGCCGATGCCGGTGCTGCCGAGATCCTCGCGCTTCATGATCGCCTTGACGATCCCCTCGAGTTCGGTCGGGGCGATCCTGCCCGCCTCGACGAGCGCCTCGGCCATCTCGCGGATCACGCCCTGCTTCGTGCCGGCCTCGACGTCGGAGCGAATGGCGTCGGTCGCCACAAAATCGGAGAACTTCATACGCTGCGGATTCCCTGGGGCTGGCGCCGGTCGACCGCGGGTCGCGGCCTAGCCGCGCCGCGTCGACGCCACGTGCTTGTGGTCCCGGACCTTTTCCTTGTGCTTGCGGAGCTGCTGCTCGAGCTTCTGCACGGCGCCGTCGACACTCCTCCACAGGAGCCCCGAATGCTCGCGGCTGACGAGGTCGTGGAAGTGCTCGGCCGACGCCACGATCTCGACCTCGGGCAGTTCCGCGTTGCCGAGGTCGACGGTCACGTTGAGCGCCGTGATACGGTCGAAATACCGCTTCAGCCGCGAGACCTTGGCGGAGATCTTCGACTGCGAGGCGGCACTGAGGTGGCCGTGCCTGGCCGAGACGTTGATTTGCACCCGAACGCTTCCTGTGTCGAGGCTGCCGAGGCCTGGGCCGCAGCCGGCGAGGGGCGGTCGAACGCCCTCTGGCGGAGCATATCACCCGCGCCGCCGCTTCGACAAACCACCGCGGTCACGCGGCCCTGTGGCGGCGAATCAGACCTTTTTGCAACTGCCCCCGCCACCAGTTCGCCCCCTCGCGCCGCCGCTCGGGCAGGGCGTCCGGTCGGTAGTGGAGCTGGTCGGCGCGCGAGGGCTGCACGATGTCGCACAGGCACTTGTAGGCATACCGCCGGACCACGAGATCGCCATCCTCGAGCCCGGCCACCAGCGCCTCGGCACCACCGGCGGCGAGTTCGTCGTCACCCGGCCCGCGGGCCAGCGCGAAGAGCGCCTCGGCCTTGCCGTGCGGAGCGCGATCCTCGAACGCCTGGCGGAGCTTCGCCGCGGCGTTGGCCCCGCGGGCCAGGGCGAGCGGAACGGTGTCGGCCTCCAACCTGGTCCACTGCCCCTGCTCCAGCCGGCGGCCCGGCGCCTCGGTGCAGAGCAGTTCCACCGCGGCGTCGAAGTCGCCGAGGAGCGCGAGCGTGGACGCGGCGAGGACGCGGTTTTCGGCCCGCCTGTCGGCCGCCATTTCGGCGAGCGCCTGCTCGAGATCGGGCACGGCGGCGACCCGGGCCACGAGCGCGGCGCAGGCGTTGCGCTCGAGCCTGTCGCCCGGCTGCGCGCCGGCGACCCAGGCGGGCAGCGGGTCGAGCCGCACCACCCTGCCAGCGGCGGGGGCCTCGCTCTCCCAGGTGATCGCGGTGCGCGCGTCGATCATGCCCTCCGCGGCGATGCCCGCGAGCGGCCGGGCGTCGGGCACGCCGCCCTCCTGCCGCCAGCCGAGGCCGGCATCGACGGCGATCACGCCGGCGCGGACGCGGGCCGGGATGGCTGCCGGATCGGAGCCGGCGGGACGGTCGAGCTCGACGCTCACGGCCACCGGGCCGGTGAGACCGGCGGTGATCGTCCCCGCGAGGCCGGCGGCGGCGATGCCGCAGCGGGCGTCCGGATGACTGGCCCGCAGGATCGCTTTCCCGAAGGCGAGCTCCAGCCGCGGACTGCCGTCCGCCGCCGCGGTGATCACCGCCCGCGTGCCCGGCAGGAGTCGGATCGTCACCCCGCGCACGCTCACCTCCGGACGACATCCGAACGGCGCGACGACGTCCTCGCGAAGCGCGAGCGTCGCCCCCGGGGGCACCGCCGCCCAGGCGGGCCGGCCGTCGTCGACCATCCGACGCAGGAGCAGCCCCTCGCCGCCGGCGAACCCCAGCGACGTCTCACCGGCAGCCGCGGGCGCGGGTGACACCGCTGACGCCGCGTCGGGAGCCCGGGCCGCCG
>RGVT01000249.1 GCA_010027105.1 Planctomycetia bacterium | reverse complement strand
AAGCGCGAGGGCGATGCCGTCGCGATCGACGAGAGCCTCGTCGAGATCGAAAGCGACAAGGCGACGGTGGAACTCCCCGCGCCGGCCGCGGGCACCGTGTCGAAGATCCTCAAGGCCAGCGGCGAGAAGGCGGTGGTCGGCGAGGTGATCGGCTACATGGAGCCGGCCGGGGCCGGCGTCACTCCGGCGGCGAGGCCCGCGCCCGCCACGCCTGAACCGCACCCAGGGATCGCGCCGGCCGGCCCGGCTCGCGTCATGCCGGCTGCGGCGCGAGTGCTCGGCGAGGCAGGCGTCGCGGCGGCGGCCGTGGCCGGTTCCGGACCCGGAGGCCGGATCACGAAGTCCGACGCGGTGCAGGCCGTGGCCCGTCCCGCGTCGGCCACCGTGGCCCCGGCGCCCGCGGTCAAGGTTTCCGCTCCGGCCCCTGTGTCGCTCGTGCCCGCCGCCCCGCGGGGTGGCCGCGAGGAGCGGGCCGTGCTCATCAGTCGAGGCCCAGCACCAGGCCGCCCTGCTCACGACGTTCAACGAGGTCGACATGAGCGCCGTCATGGCGCTGCGGGCCAAGTTCAAGGACGTGTTCCAGGAGCGCTACGGCGTGAAACTCGGCTTCATGTCGTTCTTCGTGCGGGCGGCGGTGGAGGCACTGCGGGCCGTGCCGCAGGTGAACGCCGAGTACCGCGACCCGCACATCGTCTACCGCGACTATTGCGACATCGGCATCGCGGTCGGCGGCGGCAAGGGACTCGTGGTGCCGGTGATCCGCAACGCCGAGCTGCTCTCTTTCGCGCAGATCGAGCAGACGATCGGCGACTTCGCCCGGCGGGCCGCCGACAACAAGCTCAGGCTCGAGGAACTGCAGGGGGGCACCTTCACGATCTCCAACGGCGGCGTCTACGGCTCGATGATGAGCACGCCGATCATCAATCCCCCGCAGAGCGGCATCCTCGGCCTGCACGCGATCCAGGACCGGCCGATGGCCGTCAACGGCCAGGTGCTGATCCGCCCGATGATGTACCTCGCGCTCACCTACGACCACCGGCTCGTCGACGGCCGCGAGGCCGTGACGTTCCTCAAGCGGATCAAGGAGACGATCGAGGATCCCACCAGGCTCATGCTGGAGGTGTAGCAGCCGATGCAGTACGACCTGGTGGTGATCGGCGGCGGCCCGGGCGGCTACGTGGCGGCGATCCGGGCGGCGCAACTCGGGATGCGGGCGGCCGTCGTCGAGAAGGAGGAGAAGCTGGGCGGCACCTGCCTGCGCGTGGGCTGCATTCCCTCGAAGGCGCTCCTCGAATCGAGCCACAAGTTCGAGGAGGCCGGCCACGAGTTCGGCCAGCACGGCATCCACGTGGGCAGCCTCTCGTTCGACCTCGCCGCGATGATGAAGCGGAAGGAGGAGGTCGTGGCCACGCTCGCCAAGGGGATCGAGGCGCTGCTCGCCAAGAACAAGGTGGCTCGTGTTCGCGGCACCGGCCGGCTGGCCGGGCCGGGCCGAGTCGAGGTGGCCGCCGCCGACGGCACGAAGGCCGCCGTCGAGGCGCAGCGGATCATCGTCGCCGTGGGCAGCAGGAGCGTCGTGCTGCCCGGGATCGAGGTCGACGGCCGGCTCGTGGGCACGAGCACCGAGGCGCTCGCGTTCGACGCGGTGCCGGGGCACCTGGTCGTGATCGGCGGGGGCTACATCGGCCTGGAGCTCGGCAGCGTGTGGCGCCGGCTCGGAGCGAAGGTGACCGTGCTCGAATACGCCGATCGAATTTTGGCCGGCCTCGACGGCGACATCGCCGCCGAGGCGTTGCCGCTGTTCCGCAAGCAGGGGCTCGACATCCACCTCGGCGTGAAGGTCAAGGGGGCGCGGGCCGTCGGGCAGAAGTGCGTCGTGGAGTGCGAGGGGCGCGAGCCGATCGAATGCGACCGCGTGCTGGCGGCGACGGGCCGGAAGCCGGCGACCGACGATCTCGGGCTCGAGACGGTCGGCATCCAGCTCGACGGGCGCGGCTGCATCCCGGTCGATGGTCAATTCCGCACGGCGGCGGCCGGCGTCCATGCGATCGGCGACTGCATCCCCGGGCCGATGCTCGCGCACCGGGCCGAGGAGGACGGCGTGGCGTGTGTCGAGGCGCTCGGGAGCGGCTGGGCCCACGTCGACTACGATCTCGTGCCGGCCGTCGTGTTCACGCATCCCGAGATCGCCGCCGTCGGCAGGACGGAGGAGCAGCTCGTGGCGGCCGGGGCGACGTTCAAGAAGGGCGTGTTTCCGTTCCGGGCCAACGGCCGGGCCCGCACGATCAACGACACGGCGGGCAAGGTGAAGGTGCTGGCCGACGCGGCCACCGACCGCGTGCTCGGCGTGCACATCATCGGCCCGTCGGCCGGCGACCTGATCGGCGAGGCCGCTGCAGCGATGAATTTCGGGGCGACCGCCGAGGACATCGCCCGCGTCTGCCACGCGCACCCGACGCTGCCCGAGGCGCTCAAGGAGGCCGCCCTGGCCGTCCACGGCCAGGCGATCCACGCATAACGCCCCCTACCACCTCCAGCCGAAGCCAGCATCCGAGCTGGCTTGAGGCATGACGAGCCATCCATGGCCTCGTCCTGCCTCGTCGGCTGCAGGGAACGCCGAGGGTTCCCTGAGCCGACGGCATCGCCTCCTGCGATGCCCCCTACCACCTCCAGCCGAAGCCAGCATCCGAGAAGAAGGGGGCGGCGGTGTCGTTGAGGCCCCAGCCGACGCGGAGGCCGATTTCGAGGTTCTTCGTCAGGAGATAGTGCGTGCCCGGGCTGATGAAGGGGCGGGCCGCGTCGACCGGCAGGCCCTGCGTGTAGGTGCCGAACCATTCGCCGTGCACCTCCCAGCGCTCGGTGACCGGGATGCGGAGCACGGCCGACGGCCCCCAGCGGCTGAACCAGGTCGTCTCGGCCTCCGAGTATGCATAGCGGAGCGCCGCGTCGAGCCGCCACCGGGAAGGCAGCTCCCAGCCGAGCACGTAGGTCGCCACGGGAGCCGTGCCGGAGAGTTCGCCGAATGTCGGCGTCGTGGCCTCCATGATGAAGCAGCTTTGGGGGATGAGCCCGATCTGCTCGCTCGTGGCGACCTTGAAGCCGTAGAGGATATTCGACTCGTAGAGCGTGTTGCCGGCGAGCGGCAGTTCACCCACCTCGACGCTCGTGACGACGTTCCCCTGCGTGCCGACGGAATAGTCCACGCCCACCCGCCACTCGAACCATTCCGTCCCGCCGATGCGCCAGATCAGCTCGGGATAGCTGTTGGTGGGCAGCCCCGTCCGGTTGTCGATGTAGACGTACGAGCCTTCCACCAGCACGCGTCCCGGGTCGACGCACACGGTGGCGGGCGTGAAGGCGTCGCGGTCGGTGTGCAGATCGGGGCCGTCGTCGGCCCTCGTCCAGCCCGCGCCGACGAGGCCCGCCGCCCACCCGAGCAGCAGGACGCGGGCCATTCTCAAGGGCCTGGGCAGCGTCGGGCGCATACGATCCTGTCGGATCGGTTGCTGTCCGCCGGCAGGAAGCCGGGGCGAAAGCCTCACACCCGCCCGCGACCGATCAGTCGGCGTCGTCGGAGAAGTCGACCACGCTTGCCGGGTCGAACTCGGGCAGCGGATCGGTCTCGACCCCGTCGGCATCCTCGTCGGTGTCGCGGATGTAGGAAAGGAGCGAGTTCTTCTCGCTCTCGGAGATTTCGGCGTGCCGGTAGCTGTCGATGATCTCGGACGCCGGCGCCGTCACCACGTGCGTCGCACCGACCACGCCCAGCCCGCGCCGGCGGACGTAGAGGTCGCACAGTGTCAGCAGTTCGTCGCGTGTCATGGCCATCCTCCTTGCGGGCTGCCCGGGAGGTCGATCCCCGACCACCCACGCCGGCCCTGCCTGGGACCACCATTGTGTACGAGGGGTGTGAGAAATTGGTTCGGCGTCCCGGGCTTGGGCGTGTGAGAAATCCGTTTCCCGTGTTCCCGCGGGGCTTCTGCCCTCCGGGCTCGCCTCGCTTGGGCACCTGCGGTGCCTCGTGGGGGCGGGCTTCGTGCCCGCCGCCCTTGCAGTGC
>RGVT01000248.1 GCA_010027105.1 Planctomycetia bacterium | reverse complement strand
CCGCACCGGCCGGCTCGATGCCGCCGCCGAGCCGCCGAGCCGCGAGGATCCCACCGCAGGCGGACACGAGCGCGGCGGCCAGCGGCCCGGCCGCCGCGACGACCGCCCGCTCGAGCGTCGCGTTCGGTTTCGCGGCGGTGGTCGGACCGTGCGTGAACACGCGCTGTCAGCCCACCGCGACGGCCGAGCCCACCGCCTCGGCGAGCGCCTTGGCCCGGTCGGTCTTCTCCCAGCTGAAGCCGTCGCGGCCGAAGTGGCCGCCGGCGGCCGTCTTCCGGTAGATCGGCCGCCGCAGGTCGAGATAGTCGATGATCCCGCGGGGAGTGAGCGGGAAGAACTCCCGGACGACCTCGCACAGCCGCTGGTCCTCGACCCTGCCCGTGCCCTCGGTGTCGACGTGCACGCTCACCGGCTCGCTCACGCCGATCGCGTAGGCCAGCTGCACCTCGCAGCGGTCGGCCAGGCGGGCGGCGACGATGTTCTTGGCGATGTGGCGGGCCATGTAGGCGGCGCTGCGGTCGACCTTCGTGGGGTCCTTGCCGGAGAAGGCGCCGCCGCCGTGGCGGCCCCAGCCGCCGTAGGTGTCGACGATGATCTTCCGGCCGGTGAGGCCACAGTCGCCGTGCGGGCCGCCCACCACGAACCGGCCGGTCGGATTGACGTGGTAGGTGACGTCCGCCGTGTCGAGGTCCTGCGGCAGGAGTGGCTTGACGATCTTCTCGACGACGAACCGGCGGATCTCCTCGTTCGAGACGTGCGGGGCATGCTGCGTGGAGACGACGACGGTGTCGACGCGGACGGCCTTGTGCCCGTCGTACTCGATCGTCACCTGACTCTTCGAGTCGGGCCGGAGCCAGTCGACCTCCCCTTTCTGCCGGGCCTCGGTGAGCCGGGCGAGGATGCGGTGCGAGACCGCGATGGGCAGCGGCATCATCTCCGGGGTCTCGTTGCAGGCGTAGCCGAACATCAGGCCCTGATCGCCGGCGCCGATGTCCTTCCCCTTCGCCTCGTCGTCGTTGACGCCCATGGCGATGTCGCCCGACTGCTTGCCGACGGCCACGAGCACGGCGCAGGTGTCGGCGGCGATCCCCATCTCGTCGTCGGTGTAGCCGACGTCGCGGATCACCTGCCGGACCACCTGCTGGTAGTCGATCGTGCCCCGCGAGGTGATCTCGCCGGCGATCACCGCGAGGCCCGTGGTGACCATCGTCTCGCAGGCCACGCGGCTCCTGGGATCCTGGGCGAGGTAGGCATCGAGGACGCCGTCGGAGATCTGGTCGGCCAGTTTGTCCGGATGCCCCATGCTGACCGACTCACTCGTGAACAGGTACTTTCCGTGTGCCACTGCGGGTGCCTCGTGCGGGATGATTGACCGTTCGGGAACCGGCGGCCTCCGGGCCGCCCGCTTCGCAGCCCGGGATTATCGGGATTCGGCCGGAGACGGGCAACCGTCACCGGAAGCGGGTCCGGGCCGGCAGCCGGCGGAGGATCTCCTGCGCGGTGGCGGCCGTGGCCCCCCGGTTGGCCTCCACGGCGGCGGCGGCCCGTTTCCCGAGGGCCTCCGCCCGGGTCGGCTCGTCGAGGCACCGGGCCACGAACACGCGGAGCGCGGCGGCGTCGGCGACCACCTCCGCGGCGTCGGCGGCGAGGAGCGTCTCGACCTCGCGGGCGAAGTTCCGCGTGTGGGGCCCGAAGCAGACCGCGGCGCCGTAGGCGGCCGGCTCGAGCATGTTCTGCCCGCCGCGCCGGCCGTCGAGGCTGCCCCCCACGAACGCGATCGTGGCGGTGCCCCACCAGCGGCCGAGTTCGCCGGTCGTGTCGACGAGCAGGACCCGCGCCGCGGGGTCGGCGGGCTCCGCGTCGAGCCGGCTGCGCCGCTGCCAGCGGAGGCCCGAGCGGTCGAGCAGGGCGGCGACCTCCCCCGCCCGCTCCACGTGCCGCGGCACGAGCACGAGCCGCAGCCGCGGATGGGCCCGCTCCACGGCCCGAAACGCCTCGATCGCGAACTCCTCCTCGGGCGCCTGCGTGCTCCCCGCCAGGAACACAGGTGCGTCGTCCGGGACGCCGGCGAGCGAGCGCAGCCGCACGACCTCGGGGTCGGACCGGTTCCCCTGCACGCCGTCGAACTTCAGCGATCCCGCGACGACGACGCGCGGCGCGCCGAGAGCCGTGAAGCGGGCGCCGTCCTCGGGCGACCTCGCCATGACGAGCGACACGCGGCCGAGCACGCCCCGCACGAGCGGCGCGATCCGGGCGTACCCCGCGGCGCTCCGCGGGCCGAGGCGGCCGTTGACGACGATGATCGGGATGCCGCGCCGCGCGGTCCGCACGATCAGGTTCGGCCACAGCTCGAGTTCGCCGAGCACGAGGAGGTCGGGCTGCACGCGGTCGAGGACGCGGTGCACCGCCCAGGTGAAATCGAGCGGGCAGGGAAACGTGCGGTCGGGTTCGAACCGCCGGGCGGCGACCTCGAGGCCCGTCGTCGTCGAACTCGAGATCACACAGTCCACGGCGCGGCCCGCCGCGTCGGCCTGCCGGCGGATCTCCGCCGCGAGCCCGGCGAGCAGTTGGACCTCGCCCACGCTCACGCCGTGCAGCCAGATGCGCGGGTAGAGCGGCGGACGGAGCGGCTCGATCCCGCCGGTGAAACGGGTCCACGGCGCCGCCACGGGCCGCCCTCCCGACAGCCGCCGCCATGCCACCCAGGGCAGGGCGAGCAGGGCGGCGACGAGGTAGAAGATGTTCAGCACCACGGCACGACCGCGTCAACCCGCGGCCACGCCGCTCGACTTCGCGCAGCAGTTCTTGAACTTCCTGCCGCTGCCGCAGGGGCAGGGGTCGTTGCGGCCGACCTTCGCGCCGAGGTTGCGGATCGGCTCGAGGTTCACCGGCTCGCCGCTGGAGTCGGCCGCGGCCGCCTGCTGCGGCCCGGATGAAGGCGCGAGCGCGGCGGCCGACGGCGCCTCGGCGTGGATCGCCGCCGTCTCACGGAACGTGCTCTTCACCTGCTCCTCCTGCTCGACCTGCTCGATCCGGTAGACGATGTCGACGACGCGCTCGTCGATCGCCTTCCACATCAGGTCGAACGTCCGCATCCCCTCGCGCTTGTATTCCACCTTCGGGTCCACCTGGGCGTAGCCGCGGAGGCCGACGCTCGACCGCAGGTGATCCATCGCCAGGAGGTGATCCTTCCAGGCGTTGTCGAGGATCTGCAAGACCACGGAACGCTCCATCCGGCGCATGTCGGCGCCGTAGCGGGCCTCGCGTTCGGCATACACCGCGCGGGCCTTTCGCTTGACGATCTGCTTGAAGGCCTCGACGTCGTGGCCGGCCGCCTCCGCTTCGGAGAGCTCCGCCGGGGTCAGCGGCTGGCCGAAGCGCCACTCCGTCCAGCCGCAGGCACTCCGCACGCCGAAGTCGGGGGCCAGGAAGCGGGCGCCGTCGGAGAGGTCGATCCGCTGGATCGCGTCGCGGGCCTTCTCCTGGAGCAACTCGGCCACGTTGTCGCGGCCGGCCCGCTTCAGGTCGCGGTCGTTGACGGAGACCTTCCAACGCGAATTGGCGAACGAGGCGAGCGCGCCCCAGTTCCACTCGCTCTCCTCCTCGCCGGCGGGAAGGTTTTCCTCGACGGCCTCGGAGACGAGCCCTTCGGCCTGCCGCACCGCCTCCTCGACGGCCAGCCGCTCGGCCTCCTCGGGCGACATGCCTCGATAGTCGTTCCCCTCGAGCTCGCACGCCATCCGCTCCGAGGCCCAGGCGGCGAACGTCTGGGCGCCGTAGTCCTTGTCGAGGAACGTGCCGATGTTCTGGTCGATCTGGCGATCGACCATGTCGAGCACGATCTCGCGGCAGTCGCCCTCCCCCTCGACCTGGTCGAGGATCCTCTGGCGGAAGCCGTAGACCCGCTTCCGCTGCTCGTCCATCACCTCGTCGTACTCGAGGAGGTTCTTGCGGACCTCGAAGTTGCGCTCCTCGACCTTCTTCTGCGCGGCCTCGACGCGGCGGGTCACCATCCGGCTCTCGATCGCCTCGCCGTCCTGCATGCCGAGCCGCGTGAGCACGTTCTTC
>RGVT01000247.1 GCA_010027105.1 Planctomycetia bacterium | reverse complement strand
GGTCGGCCAAGGAACGGACGGCAGGATGCCGTGCCGTTCCGTGAAGTATCCGTCGAGCATGCCTACCGCCGGCTCCGAATGCGGGTAGAAATCAGGGGCGTGACAGGCTGAAGCCTGTCCCACATCGGAAGCCGTCAGTCCGTCGCGCGGTGGCGGACGATGTCGCCCTCCACCATGTAGATCACGTCCTCCGCCACGTTCGTCGCCATGTCGGCGATCCGCTCGATGTGCTTCGACACGGAGTTCACGCGCAGCAGGTTCTCCAGCTGCTCCGGACGCGCCTTGATGCCCTGGAGGATGCGGCGACGGATCTGCTGCCGCGCCGCGTCGACGGCGTCGTCCTCCTCGCGGACCTGGCGGGCGAGCGTGGGGTCGGCGTTGACGACCGAGTCGAGCGACTGCTTCACCATCTCCTGGGCCAGCATCGCCATCGTGCGGATCTCCGGCGGGAGGTCGACGGGCGCGCCCGCGGCCAGCTGCGGCACCCGCTTGGCGATGTTGCGGGCCAGGTCGCCCATGCGCTCGAGGTCGTTGTTGATCTTGAGCACCGCCACCACGAAGCGCAGGTCGGCGGCCACGGGCTGGTAGAGGGCGAGGATCTTCAGGCACTCCTCCTCCACCTCCACCTCCATGCGGTCGATCTCCTCGTCGCTCGACATCACCCGCTGGGCGAGGGACGTGTCGCGGTTGATGAGCGCGGTGATCGACTTCGAGAACGCCTCCTCCACCAGCGTGCCCACCCGCAGGATCTTCTCCTTGAGGTGGTCGATCTGCCGCTCGATGTGCCTGGTCATGCGATCGCGCCGGCGGCGGGTCAGCCGAAGCGACCCGTCACGTAGGCCTCCGTCTCGCGCAGGATCGGCTTGGTGAAGATCTCGGGCGTGGGGCCGTATTCGATCAGCCGCCCGAGGTACATGAAGGCGGTGTAGTCGCTGGTGCGGCTGGCCTGCTGCATGTTGTGGGTGACGATCAGCACCGAGTAGCGGCCGCGCAGCTCCTGGATGAGGTCCTCGATCTTGCCGGTGGCGATCGGGTCGAGCGCGGAGCAGGGCTCGTCGAGGAGCAGCACCTCCGGCTCCGCGGCGATCGCCCGGGCGATGCACAGCCGCTGCTGCTGGCCGCCCGAGAGCCCGAGCGCCGTCTCGTGGAGGCGGTCCTTCACCTCGTCCCAGAGGGCCGCGCCGCGGAGGCTCAGTTCGCACACCTCGTCGAGCACGGCCCGGCTGTTCTCGCCGTCGATCCGCAGCGCGTAGACGACGTTCTCGTAGATGCTCATCGGAAACGGGTTCGGCTTCTGGAACACCATCCCCATCCGCTTGCGGAGCTCGATCACGTCCATCCGGGGGTCGTAGATCGAGTCGCCGTTGAGCCGCATGTCGCCGGTGATCCGGATGTTCTGCACGAGGTCGTTGAGGCGGTTGACGCTCCGCAGCAGCGTCGACTTGCCGCAGCCGCTCGGGCCGACGAGGGCGGTCACCTTGTTGTGGGGCACGGGCATCGTGATCGCGTGCAGCGCCTGCTTCCCGGCGTACCACAGGTTGAACCTGTCGATCTCGAGCACCGGGGTCTCGCCGAGCACCTGCTCGTGCACCTCCGAGGCCACCTCCAGGCCGGCGGCGACGGCGGCGAGCCGGTCGGCCGGCGGATCGGCGGACGGGCCGCGGCCGCTGGCCGCCGCGGCGGGGGAAGCGTCGGGGGATGCCTGCATGGCGACTGCGTCCTCGGGAACGGGGAGAAATGATACCGCAAAGCCGGGCGGCCCGGCTCGGCCGGGCCGCCGGGGCTCAGAACTGCTGGGCCACGTACCGCCGGCGCAGCCGCGACCGCAGCCAGATCGCCGCCACGTTCAACAGCGCGATGATCGCCACGAGCAGGAACGTGATCGTGAACACCATCGGCTTGGCGGCCTGGCTGTTGGGGCTCTGGAACCCGACGTCGTAGATCAGGTAGGCGAGGTGCATGAACTCCCGCTCCGGGTGGATGAAGGGGAAGGTGCCGTCGATCGGCAGGTCGACCGCCAGCTTCTTCACCCCCACGAGCATCAGCGGGGCCACCTCGCCCGCCCCGCGGGCCATCGCCAGGATCAGCCCCGTCATGATCCCGGGCAGCGCACGCGGCAGCACGATCCGCCGGATGGTCTGCCACTTGCCCGCGCCGCAGGCGTACGAGCCCTCCCGCATCGAGTTGGGCACCGCCGCGAGGGCCTCCTCGGTGGCCACGATCACCACCGGCAGCGTGAGCAGGGCGAGCGTGAGCGAGGCCCAGAGGAGGCCGCCGGTGCCGAAGGTGGGCTGGTTGTCGGCGACGAGCGCGGGCCGGAAGAATGCCTCGTCGATGCCGGCCCCCAGCACGTAGCAGAAGAACCCCAGGCCGAACGCGCCGTACACGATGCTCGGCACGCCGGCGAGGTTGTTGATCGCGATCCGGATGGCCGAGGTGACCGGCCCGCGCGACGCGTACTCGCGGAGGTAGAGCGCGGCGAGCACGCCGAAGGGGGCCACGAGCAGCGCCATGATGAGCGTCATCGCCACCGTGCCCCAGATCGCCGGAAACACGCCCCCGGCGCTGTTGGCCTCCCGCGGATCGTCGGAGAGAAACTCCCACCAGCGGGCCAGGTAGACGCCCGCCTTCCCCGCGGGCGAGAGGCGGTTGGGCTGCCAGGCCCGCACGATCCCGGCGAGCGGCAGCACCCGCTTCTGGCCGCCGGCCGCCTCGAACTCCAGGCCCCAGCCCGCGTTCTCGTCCCGCAGCCGCGCCGTCTCCGCGTCGAGCGCGGCCGACCGCTCGTGCACCCGCTCGGCCACCGTCCGCTCCGCCGCGAGGGCCGCGGCGTGGGCCGGGCTGTCGCGGCCCGCCCGCAGTTCCGCCTGCACCACGGCCAGCCGCGCCGCCCGCAGTTGCCGCTGGAGTGCGCCCCGGTCGTGGCGGTCGATCCGCAGCGCCTCCCGGACCCGCCGCCACACGTCGGGGTGGATCCGCCGGAACTCCTCCCAGGCCCGCTCCGGCCCCTCGGCCACGGTCGTCTCGCCGCGCACCAGCCGCACGGGCACGCCGTGAAACCGCCCCCCCTCGAGCCGCTCCACGGCCGTCGCCCACTGCGGCCGCACGGTGCGGGTCACGGCCCGGTCGTCGAACCATTCGAAGTGATTGCCGGTGACCTCGAACGTCGCGGTCTTGAGCAGCGTGCGGTCGCAGGCCGGGCGGCCGTCCACCGCGGGCACCCGTTCCCGGCCGCTCACCTCCCCGAGCGCCCGGCGGCCGTCGGAGAGCTCGAGCTCCACCAGCGGCGCCGGCCAGAACGTCGCCGCGCCGCGCACGGCGATGAAGGCCAGGAGCCCCACGATCATCGCGATCGCGAACGCGATCGCGCCGCCGGTCAGCCATACGAACGGCTCGCCGTGCGCGGCGAGGCTGGAGTGGGCCGAGCGGAGCCGGCGGGGCGGGCGGGGCGCCTCAGAGCTCATGCGCGCGCCTCCGGAACCGCTGCCGCACCGCCTCGGCGACGGTGTTGACCACGAACGTCATGGCGAACAGCACGAGCGCCGCCAGGAACAGCACGCGGTAGTGCCCGCTGCCCCGCGCCGCCTCGGGCAGCTCCGTGGCGATCGCGGCCGAGAGCGTCTGGAACCCGTTGAACACGTTCCAGTCGATGAGTGGTGTGTTGCCGGCCGCCATGAGCACGATCATCGTCTCGCCCACCGCCCGGCCGAGCCCGATCATCACCGCCGAGAAGATGCCGCTCCCCGCCGCCGGCACGATCACGCGCACGGCGGTCTGCCACGGGGTGGCGCCGGCCCCGAGCGACGCGCTCCGCAGGTGGTCCGGCACGCTCGAGAGGGCGTCGTCGGCGATCGTGAACACGAGGGGAATGATCGCGAAGCTCATGCCGACGGCCACGACCAGGGCGTTGCGCTGCACGTAGGTGCCGAACAGGCCGCCGCGGGTGTCGAGCCGGAGGGCGTCGAGGAGCATCGCGGCCGCCACGGCGATGGCGGCCGCGAGGACGACCCCGCAGGCCAGCGTGCCGAGCGCCGCGAGCCCCGCCTGCCGCTGCGACCAGCCGTGGCTGCGGCGCCGCAGCC
>RGVT01000246.1 GCA_010027105.1 Planctomycetia bacterium | reverse complement strand
GGACTCGCTCCGCTCCGGCTGCAAGAGGGCCTGCGCTCCACGAGCCCACCGGCTCCCGAGGAGGTACGCGATGATCGAGTGACGCAGCCAGGGTTGACGAACCCCTACATAGTTGAAACCACTGGTGCGACACGAATAGTGCCGTGAACGCACGGTGAGTCTCTGGGTCGGTGCGAACATCCGGGCAGACATCCAGGCGGGAAGTCGCGAAACGGGATCATCCCGCCCGCCACTGAAAGATAGGCTCACCCCCACGCCCACTGTATTGTACGTAGCGATGATTGTCTCGGCTGGGGAAATGACGAAAATGGTTCGCACGTGGGCGGTCTGCGGGGTGATTGCGATCGCCGGCGTCGCGGCGGCCTCCGAGCCATTGCGGATTGCCGATGTGCAGGCGCTGCCGCGCGGCGAGGTGGCCGGCAAGCAGGTCGTGATCCGCGGCGGCGTGGTGACCTGGATCAAGATGCCCGACCGCTCGCGGCTCACGATCCAGGATGGCGACCGCGGGATGTGGATCACCACCACGAAGCCATGGCCCAAGTCGCCGGCCGTGTGGCGCGGCTCCGAAGAGACGCTTGCTGCGCTCGCCGTGGGCGACGAACTCGAGATCGAGGGCATCCTCGATCTCGGCGGCTTCGCGCCCAAGCTGCTGGCCTCCGACCCGACGCGCTGCCAGTCGATGACGAACGGTTTTTCACCGGCGCCGACGAATGCTGCCGCATCGACGTCACGGGCGTCGTCCAGGGCTTTCGCCTCGAGGAGTTCGAACGGCAAGACTGGGTGCTAGCGCTGGAGCGGGGCACGCGCCGGTTCGAGGCCCGCATTCCCCAGGCTGGCCATCCCGATCCGAATGTGTCACTCGTGGATGCCCGGGTGCGACTCGTCGGCTCCGCGATCGCAGCTTTCAACGCCCGCGGTGAGCTGCTCTATCCGCGCGTGGTCGTGATGGACGCCGCCGACGTGCAGGTTGTGGAGCCGCCCCCCTGCCCGCCGTTCGAGACGCGGCTCGTGCCGCTTGCCGACATCGCCACCTTTTCGCCCGAGCCCGTCGGGGCGCACCGGCTGCGCACTCGCGGCACCGTCAACTACGTGTTTCCGGGCGGCTTCTATCTGCAGGCGGGCCCGGCGGGCATCCGCGTGGAGACGATCGACGGGACGCCCGTCGCCGTGAACGACCAAGTCGAGGTCGCCGGCTTCGTCGATCGCCGCGGTCACGCGGCTGGGCTGCATCATGCCCGCGTGCGGGTGGTCGGCCGCGGCACGGCCGACGAGCCGCTGGCGATCGCGCCTGCCGACGTGGCCCGGCTCTTCAACGACGCACGCCAGGGAGGCACGGCCGCCACGCCCGGCGACTACGACGGCTGCCTCGTGACGTTTGCCGCCCGGCTTGCCGACGTCGAGCGCACCCCGAGCGGCGGCTGGTTTCTATTGGCGGCCGACGGCGTCGATGCCGACGTGATGGCACGGATGGACCAGCCGACCTTTGCCCAGTTGGAAACCATCCGCCCCGGCAGCTGCGTCCAGGTGACGGGCCTCTTGCAGATCGAGGCCGAGACCCCGAGCGCCGTCTGGTCGGAACTGGCGATCACCCACTTCACGGTCGGATTGCGCTCCGCCGCCGACGTGCGGGTGCTTCAGGCGGCGTCGTGGTGGACGCCCGGCCGGCTTACGGCGCTCGCCGCCACGCTTGCCACCGTGGTCGCCGGTTCGCTCGCCTGGGTGGCGCTCCTCCGCCGGCAGGTCGAGATGCAGAGTCGCCGCGATGCGGCCGTGGAATTTCAGGCCACGCTCCGCGAGCGCAGCCGATTGGCCGCCAATCTGCACGACACGATCCTGCAGACACTCGCCGGCGTGCTCCTGCAGCTCGACCTCTGCCGGCGGTCGGTCTCGGCGCCAGCGAGCGATGACGCGGGAGATCAGCTCGACGTCGCCCGGCGCATGCTGCGGCACGCCGCGGTCGATCTGCGCGGTTCGGTGTGGGCCCTGCGCACGCAGCCGCAGGCGGGCCGTTCGTTTCCCGAGTCGCTCGCTGCGGTGGTTCAGCATTTTGCGGGGCCAGCGGGATCGCGTGCAGCTGCGGATCGAGGGCGAGCCGTTCGAGCTCCCGAAATTCGTAGCGGGAAACCTGTTGCTCGTCGTCCAGGAGGCGATCCGCAATGCCCGTCACCACGCGGAGGAAGCGCGTGTGGACGTGGTCGTGCGTTTTCATTCGGCCGCCCACAGCGTTGAAGTCACGGTCCACGACGACGGGCCGGGCTTCGAAGTGGCTACCGCCGCCGGCCCGGAGCAGGGGCATTTCGGGCTGCAGGGCATGCGCGAGCGGATCGCGAATCTCGGCGGCCGGTTCAAGATCGTGACCGCCCCCGGCGCCGGCACCACGATCACGGCATCGGTGGCCGTGGGTTCGCACGATTCGGAGCTCGACGCCGACGCCGAAGTCCTCCGGCCGACCGGCGCCGCAGGCGCGCTGTGACGGATTGTACTTTCGGCCAATGTCCACCGAGCCGCGCTGCGGGGAGGCTGCCATGCGCCGTATGACGCCCGACCGCACCACCACTGCCACGATCCGCATCCTCATCGTCGATGACCATCCGGTGTTTCGGGCGGGCCTCGCCAACATGCTGGCATCGGAGCCCGACTTCACGATCGTGGGCAAGGCGGCCAGCGGCGCAGCCGCCCTCGACCTGTTCGGCACCACGCGGCCGCAGGTGGTGCTGCTCGACCTCAGCATGCCCGGCCTCGACGGCGTGGAGACGATGCGCCGGATGCAGGCGATCGACGAGACGACTCGGATCGTGGTGCTCACGTCGTCCGACGCTCCCGACGACGTGGGGCGGGCGATCCGCGGCGGGGCCCACGGCTATCTCACGAAGCTGGCCGAGCATGACGAGATCGTGGCTGCGATCCGTGATGTGCATGCCGGCAAGCGACGGTTGCAGACGGGGCTGGCCCTGCCCGACGTCGGCCCTGCGGCGGGGCCCAACGGCCTCTCGCCGCGGGAGATCGAGGTGCTCATGTTTCTGCGGAATGGCTACAGCAACGCCGAGATCGGCCGCACGCTCGGGATCACGGAGCGCACGGTGAAGGCGCACGTGGGGGCGCTCCTCGAAAAGCTCGGTGCGGCCGATCGGGCCGAGGCCGTGGCCCGTGGGTTCGACCTCGGCATCCTCAAAGCCTCGCGGCCGGGCTGACGGGGGCGCGGACAAATGGTGGCTGTCACCTTTTTCCTGCTCAGGCCTTCGCGTGGGCGTCGACGAATTGCCGGGGCGTGAGGATTGTGAGAGTTCCGATCGCCGCGGCGGGGAAGTGCCGCGTGTTGCCCGAAACGAGCGGGCAGACGAGCGCCAGGGCGCATTCCGCGAACGGGGCGTCGTCGGCATCGGGCAGGCCGCGGACCACGTGCGACGGCGACACCACCGCATACTCGGCCTGGGATCGTATGCGCCTCAGCACGATCGACACCTCGTGCCGCGGAAGCGCGAATTCGCGTCGGGCGAGCACCTCTTCGTATTCGGAAATGATCCGGTCATCGAGTCCTGCCCGTACGGCCCCGCTCCTGAGCCATTCGACGATCCGGCCGGGGGCGCCGTGAGGGTTCAGAAACCCCGCCACCAGCACGTTCGTGTCGAAGACCGCAACACCCGGGCGGTCGCTCATGACCGCTTTTTGCGATCGCGCCGGGCCGCGGCAATCACTCCGTCGATCTCGGCGGCCGACAGTTTGGCCGCTCCCGAGCGCCGCGCCCGCTCCCGGATGCGGCGCAGAGCGATCTGGCTGCGTGCCTCCCGCGCCGCCGTCAACACGTCCTCCGGATCGTCCTGTTCATCGACGTACATAAGCACGGCCATCGGGCGGCCGTTGCTCGTCAGGATCATCTCCTCGGCGGCGGCCAGCCGCTCCCGCACGACCCTCGGCCGCTTCAGTTCGTTGACCGCAATGTAGTCCATAATTATCTCCTGATAAAGATCATCGTAAAGTGACCTCGCCAGGGCGTCAAGTTTCATGGAGACCGTTGATCCACATGAGCCCATGTTCGGCACGGCCGCCCGGGCTGGCGGAGGCCGTGGCCCGCGGGTTCGACCTCGGCATCCTCAA
>RGVT01000245.1 GCA_010027105.1 Planctomycetia bacterium | reverse complement strand
CGGTGGCGATCGCCACCGCCCTCGGTGCCTGGCTGTGCGGCGGCCCGGCCGCGGCGCCGGCCGCCACGACCACCTACTCGACGTCTTGGAGCGGGGGAACGATCGCCGCGGGCGACAGCGCGATCGTCGTCGACGGGGGCGGCATCGGCGGCGACGTCGTGGCCGACGGCACGCTCCAGTTCAACACCACGACCGACCTCACGGTGACCGGCACGATCTCGGGCACGGGGGCCCTCGCGGTGACGAACTCGGGTACTGTCAGGCTCGCGGGGCTCGTGTCGGGGAGGGTGGGATTCGACCTCGCGGTCACCGCGGCGTCGGGCCGGCTGATGGTCGGCGCGAGCGGCACGAGCCCGTTCGCAGTGGGGAGCGCCGGGGCGGGCACGCTGGCGGTCTCCGGCGGCTCGGTCTCCAGCGGCACGGCGTTTCTCGGCCTGGGGCCCGGCAGTTTCGGATCGGCGACGGTCACGAGCGGCTCGTGGACGACCAATTCCAAGCCTCTGTACGTCGGCTTCTCCGGCTCGGGCGCGCTCGTCGTGAACGGCGGGCTCGTGAGCGACTCGAGCGGGGTCGTCGGCCATCCAGGCAGCGTCGGCGTGGCCACGGTGACGAGCGGCACCTGGAAAAACGGCGGGCCGCTGTATGTCGGCGGCTTCTCCAGCGGCAGCGGCGTCGGATCCGGCACGCTCGCGGTGACGGGCGGCCAGGTGACGAACACGTTCGGCTATCTGGGCTTCGGTGCGGGAAACGTCGGCGTGGCGACGGTCAGCGGGGGAACGTGGACCAGTAGCCAGAACCTCACGGTCGGCGGTGCGGGCACGGGCACACTCACGATCTCCGGCACCGGGGGCACCGGGGGCACGGTGATCGTCGGAGGCACGCTCGCACGGGGCTCGGCGGGGACGATCAACCTCGCAGCCGGCGGCACGCTGCAGATCGGCTCCGGCTCCACGACGGGCGTCCTCGCCACCGATCTCGTCAACCAGGGCGCGGTCGTCTTCAAGCGCACCGGCACGAGCACGATCGCCACCGCGATCGGCGGCAGCGGGGGCGTGACGCTCACCGGAGGGGGGATGTTTCTCTGGTCGGGCACGAGCACGTTCTCGGGGCCGACGGCCGTCAACGCCGCCACGCTCGTCGTCAACGGAACGCTCGGCGACACGGCCGTGGCGGTGAACGCCGGCGCGGTCCTGGCGGGCGGCGGCAGCATCGCCGGGCCGGTGACGATCGCCGCGGGCGGAACGCTCGCCCCGGGGCCGGGCACCCAGCGGCTCGCGCTCGGATCCCTCGCGCTTGGCGACGGCGCGGTGCTCGTCCTGAGGGTGAATTCGGGCAGCGGAGGGGCCGCGAGTCTCGTGAGTCTGGCGGGCGGCATCTCCCTGAGCGGCGGCGTCGGCCTGTCGCTCGCCGATCTGGCGGCCAGCCCGGCCGCGTTCGCCGACGGCACGACCCTGTCGCTCGTGGAGTACGCGGGAGTGTGGAACGGCGGATTGTTCGCCTGGGCCGGGGCTCCGCTCGGCGACGGGGCGGCCTTCATGTTCGCCGACCGGCTGTGGCAGATGACCTACGGCGCGACCTCGGCGGGTGCGAACGTACCGGGCGGTTCTGCGTTTGGAGGCCGCTACGTCAACATCGTCGCCGTGCCGGAGCCGGCCGCCTGGACCCTCGTCGCCGGCGCCTGTGCCTGTGGCCGCCTGCTCCCCCGCCGGTCGAGGCCCGCGCCGGGCCGTGGCCGCCGGGCCCGCGGCGTGACGATCGTCGAACTGCTCGCGACCGTCGCGGTCGTCGGCGGGCTCGCGGCTCTGCTGCTGCCGGCCGTGCAGTCGGCCCGCGAGGGATCGCGCCGCGTGCACTGCCTCAACAACCTGCGGCAGATCGGCGTCGGCTTCCACGCCTTCCACGCCGCCCGCGACTGTTTTCCCAGCGCGGTCTCGGGGGGCGGGGCCCGGCACTACTGGGCGGCGCAGATCCTCCCGTTCCTCGAGGACAGGCCCCTCGCCGGCCTCTACGACTACACCGTGGCGTGCACCGACCCGCGAAACCGCGACGCCGTGCAGGTGCCGCTCTCCTTCACCCGCTGCCCGTCGGCGCCCGGGGGGGCGCGGTGGGACGTGAAGTTCATCAAGACCGGCACGTCGACCTGGCCCGCCGCGGTCGCCGACTACGCGGGCTCCTCCGGCCCGAGCAACACGCTCTGGAACGCGCCGGCTGTGGTCGCGGCGCCGAAGCCGGCCGTGCTCGACGGCTTCTTCACGGGCACGGTCGTGCCCGGCGTGCGGGGGCGGCGGGTCCGTGACATCACCGACGGCATCTCGAAGAGCATCGCCGTGTTCGAGTGCGGGTCGCGGCCACAGGTGTGGGCGTTCGGTGCGCAGGTCCCGGGCTCCGGGCTCTCGACGAGCGCCGCGGCGGCCTACGTGGGTCTGTGCGGCTGGGCCGACGCCAACCAGTTCTCGGTGCGGGGATTCCTTCTCGACCCGGCGCAGGCCGATCCCGCCAGCCGCTGCACGTCGCCGGGGCCACAGCTCGTCAACGGCAGCAACAACCTCGGGATCTACGCCGCGCATCCGGCCGGCGCGCACGCGCTGTTCGCCGACGCCGCGACCGGCTTCCTCGCGGAGTCGACCGCCGCCGACGTCGTGGCCGCCCTGCTCACGATCAAGGCCGGCGACTCCGCCGACCGACCCTGACATGCGCTCCACCCCGCCGCCCGGAAAACGATCCGCCCTGACGGCCGCCGCCGCGGTGGTCGCCACGTGGATGGTCGCCCTCCCGGCCGCCGCGCAGCCTGCGGCCGAGCGGCCGGCGCCCCGCCCGGAGCGGTCGGCCGCCGAGCGGGCCGCCGTGGCCCTGCGGCTGCGGCAGACCTACCGCGCCGACCCGGCGACGTGGCCCGCGCCGCACGTCGATCCCGGCGTCGAGTGGCGCGAGATCGGGCTGCTCCCGCGCGTCCGCCATCCGGAGGGCAATCCGTTCACCGCCGCCAAGGCGGAGCTCGGGCGGACGCTGTTTCACGATCCCCGTCTCTCGGCCCAGGGCACGGTGGCGTGCGTCTCGTGCCACGATCCGCGGCTCGGCTGGGCCGACGGCCGCCCCACGAGCGCGCCGGCCGTCGGCTCGCCGCCGCGCAACGCCCCCACCATCCGCAACGCGGCTTTCCAGCCGGCCCTGCTCTGGGACGGCCGGGCCGCGAGCCTCGAGGAACACGCCGAGATCGCGCTCACCGGCCCGCGGGAGATGGCCGCCGACCGCGGCGACGTCGAGCGGTTCCTCTCCGCCAGCGCCGGCTACCGCGCGCTCTTCTCGGCGGCCTACCCGGGCCGGCCGATCACGTTCGCCGGCGCGGTCGCCGCCGTGGCCTGCTTCGAGCGCACCGTCGTGGGGGGGCGGTCGCGGTTCGACGCGTTCCTCGAGGGGGACGCCGCGGCGCTCTCCGCCGCCGAGCTTCTCGGGCTCGACCTGTTCCGCGGCGCGGCGCGGTGCATGAACTGCCATCACGGCCCCACCTTCAGCGACGGCCGCTTCCACGACCTCGGGCTCAGTTTCCACGGCCGCAGCAACGAGGACCTGGGCCGGTTCGACGTCACGGCCGACCCGGCCGACAAGGGGCGGTTCCGCACGCCGAGCCTGCGCGACGTGACGCAGACCGGGCCGCTCATGCACAACGGCCGCTTCACGCTGGCCGGCGTGCTGCGGATGTACGACGCCGGCATGGTGACGCTCAAGCGGCAGCCGTTCGAACGCGCGGCCCCCGACTTTCCCGTCAAGTCGCCGCACCTCAGGCCGCTCGGCCTCAACCGGCAGGATCTTGCCGATCTCGAAGCGTTTCTGCACTCGCTGGAGGAGCCACCGGCGGCGGTCGGACGGCCGCCGCTGCCCGCGCTGAAGTGACGGCCATGTTCGAGAGACCCCAGATCCGGATCGTCCCGTCGGGGAGTGCGGTCACCAGCCGCTGGCCATCCGGCGCGATGGCGACCGCTTCGGGCACGTCCCGCTGAGCGTCGAGAGTGAGCAGTTGGTGGCCCAGGTGCACGTCCCAGATTCGAACCGTGCCGTCCCTGGCCGCGGAGACGAGTCGGCTGCCATCGGGGGTGAACAG
>RGVT01000244.1 GCA_010027105.1 Planctomycetia bacterium | reverse complement strand
GTGCCGTCGCCGGCGACGTCGCTCGTCTTGCTCGCGACCTCCCGCACCATCCGGGCGCCCATGTTCTCGTAAACGTCTTCGAGGTCGATCTCCTTGGCGACGGTGACGCCGTCCTTCGTCACGGTCGGTGAGCCGAAACTCTTCTGAAGGATGACGTTCCGGCCCTTGGGGCCGAGCGTCACCTTTACGGCGCGGGCCAGTTTCGCGACGCCGCGGCGCATCGCCTCACGAGCTTCCTGGTCGAATGCCATCATCTTGGCCATCGGTCGAATCTCCTCTTGTGGGAATGAAGGGGTGTGCGGAAACGGATGCTTGAACTCAGCCGAGGATCGCGAGGATGTCGTCCTCACGCATCAGGAGCAGTTCATCGTCGCCGACCTTGAACGGCTCGCCGGCATAGCTCGTGAACACCACACGATCACCGGGCTTCACCTGGAGCGCATGGCGCCGGCCGGTGTCGTCGAGCTTGCCCTCACCGACGCTCACGACCACGCCCCGGGCGGGCTTGTCCTTGGCGGAGTCGGGCAGGAGGATCCCGCCGGCGGTCCTCTGCTCGCTCTCCTCCCGCTCCACGACGACGCGGTCGCCGAGGGGGATGAGGCTCGACTTCTTCTTGGCGGGCTTGGTGGCGGTTGCTGACATCGTGGCTCCCTCGCTGGATCGGAATCGGTGAATGGTGACGAAAATCGCTCGGCAGCACGCGGAATGACCGCGCACCGCCGGCTGCCGCGGCGACAGACCATCAGAGCGGCCCCGGAGGAGAAAGCAACTGGCGCGCCAGAGAACCGAGAAACGTTGAAAGTCTTTTTTTTCGAGGCTTTTCGACCCCTCCACCCGTCGCGGTCGCCGCCCCGCGGCACGCTGCTGCCAGATTGGCAGCGCCCCGCGGAAAAGCGTCGCCAATGGCAAACCGCCGATCGAAGCGGTACGCTCGCAGCGTCCGGGATCTGTGTTCTCCCGCGTGATCCCCGCCCGTCCCGTTTCGGAGAGACTGCCGCATGACCGCCCACCGTCGGATCGAAGCCTCCAAGATCGGCGAGGTTACCGTGGTGAAGTTCGTGGACAAGAAGATCCTCGACGAGGCGAGCATTCAGGAACTCGGTGCCGAGCTGTTCGGGCTGGTCGAGCAGCTCAACCGCAAGAGCATTCTCCTCAACTTCACCGACGTCGAATTCCTGTCGAGCGCGGCGCTCGGCAAGCTGATCACGCTCGACCGCAAGGTGAAGGCGGCGAAAGGACGGCTGAAGATGAGCAACATTCGGCCGGAGATCCTGGAGGTCTTCCAGATCACGAAGCTCAACAAGGTGTTCGATATCCGCAAGGACGAGGCCGAGGCGATCGCCGCCTTCCAGTGAGCCCCCAGGGCAGAGGCACACAGCCTCCTCGTCGAGGCATCCCGGCATTCCTGGTGGATCACATGGGAAACCACGCACCGGTCGGCGACCATCCGGGTGGCTCTCCACGGGAATGGCATCGGGAAATCGACCTCCCGAGCGAGCGGGGGGCAAGCCGGCTCGTCATGGACGACCTGCTCGAACAACTCGGCCTGCATGGCTGGGACCCGTCGGATATCTTCGGGATCCATCTGGCCGTGGAGGAGGCGATCGTCAATGCGATCGTGCATGGCAACAAACTCGACCCGGCGAAGACGGTGCACGTGAGGTGCTCCGTCTCTCCGGCGCTGGCGCTGATCGAGGTCACCGACGCCGGGGCGGGATTCGACCCTGCGAGCATCCCCGACTGCACGCTCGAGGAGCGCCTGGAGGTCCCGAGCGGGCGGGGCGTCATGCTGATGCGGTCGTTCATGACCCGGATCGAGTACAACGCCCGGGGAAACAGCGTGCTCCTCGAGAAGCGCCGAGAGCCGAATCCGGGCTGAACGGCTCGATTCCCGCCATGAAATAGGCTAGTGTGACGTCCATCATTCCCCGATAGCTCAACGGTAGAGCGGCCGGCTGTTAACCGGTAGGTTGTAGGTTCGAATCCTACTCGGGGAGCTTTCTTCGCAGGGTATCGCACCGGCTGGAGCCGCACCGAAGACCATCTATCGCTGGCCGACCTCGTCAGCAGGGGGTAGCAAAGGCTCGAGTGCGGTGAGAATCGCCGTCGCCTTTTCGATCGCCCTGACGGCACTCGCCCGCGTCGCCTCGGCCACGCCGCCGTAGTCGGCGGTCTCACGCAGATCGAGCAGGAAGTCGTAGTCTCGCCCCAGTTCCGTGGGCAGGAGTTGTGCCTGGATGAGATCTCGATGCAAGGCCGCTCGCACGGCCGTGTGCTTCGTGAACGACAGGCCGCGACTAGCCAAGACGGCGGTCACGCCATGAAACGCGGCGTAGTAGGCCCGTGACGCCGCGGAATCGGGGTCCGTCTCGACGATCGCGCCGGCGGCGGCCAATGCGCGGCTGGCTTTCGCCCATTGGCTGCGCACGAAATCGTTCATGCCGCTACACCGGAGCGGCGGACCTCGCGAAGCAATGGACTGTCGCCGCGATCATATTCGTCTCGAGCAAGCAGTTTCACGCTGATGCGGCGCCCCAGTCGCAGGGAAACGGGATAGACGGCGGTCAAGCCCCGCTCCAGCTCCTCTCCGTAGTCGCCGACAAGACGTTCCAGCACCACAAGCAGGTCGATGTCGCTCTCCGGCCCAGCTTCTCCTCGGGCCTCTGATCCGAAAAGCACGATAGTGCTCAACCGCTCGCCGTAGGCACGCCCGAGCCGTTCCCGCAGTTCGTCGAGCAGAGCCGCCGCGGCCATGTTGGATTCCTGGAGGCTGGGAGCGAGTCCCACAAACGTATTCTACCGACGGCTCGGTACGGGTTGCTGCGGTCTCATGCGGACTTCTTGCTGCGTCGGATTCTGCGTCGCCCGAAGGGCGGATCGACCGTTTTCCCGCGAAAAACGCCGGTTGTTCTTGATCCTACTCGGGGAGCTACGCCACTCTGGCAACGAGTGGCAGTCAGAGGCAGGAGATGGCAAAACCTCTTGCCTCTCGGCGTTTCTGAAGGTTGTTGACCTGTCGCCGCGAGCAAGAACCTTCTCAAGGGGGTCCGGCGGTTGGCGATCAGGGATGAGCTTTTGGCGATGCAGGTCAGGGGTCAGTTGGTGGTGCTGGTGGTAGCTTGGAAGGCCATGGGGCAGAAGGGGTAAAGACGGGGCCAGGCCAACGTCGCCCTTGTGGTGCCGCAGAACTGCCATCCTCAGCAGCCAAGATCCCCGGCAGATGATGCCGAAGTGCTGCAACCAGTTTCTTGCAGTACGGCACCGTCATCACTGTCTCGGCCCTGCCGTCCTTCAGATAGGCCGTGATCACCAAATGCTCCGAGCCGGAGTCGTCGCGAGGCATGGCTGATACGGCTCCCACTTGATCCTCGCGCGCCCTGGCCCGGTGATCTGCTGATTCCGCTTTTCCGGCGAAGAACGTCTGCTGGCGTGGGTTCGGGGCTACCCATACCCCGTCGCCGGACGTTCGCTGCGTCGACCGATCCGCCAGGGCGGATCGGTGCCCGCTGCCCTCCACTCACTCGATGCCGGCTGCGCTTCGACATCCTGTCTCCGCCGACCACTCTGCCTGCGGCAGATCGGTGCCCGGTCAACGCCGGCTCCCGGAGCACGGGTAGCCCCTCACGGTCTCCTCGTTCGCCCACAAGAACGACGCCGCATATGTGGTTCCCTGCGAACCACAATCGTGTCGGCATGGCCATCCTGTCCGTCTTGCGCGATCCCTCTCGGATCACCATGATTCGACTTCCACCGGAGGAGGTCGCATGCACATCAGCGAACGGAAGCGAGGGGATCGTCAGAGGCTTGCCCGAATGATCGCCAGGGAATCGAACGCCATGCAACGTGACCGGCTGCGGAGCGTCCTGCTCGTGCTGCAGGGGCGGCAGACACTCGAAGCCACTGCCACCGTGGGCCGCAGTCGGGCCTTCGTGCAGCGGGTGAAGGCCGGCGCCACGCCTCGAGACGGCGTCGCGTCGCTCAGAGGACCTCAGATTCAAGGCATTCTGGATCGTGAGTTCGGCAAGACGTTCTCCCTGAATGGGGTCTACCAGCTGCTCAAGCGGCACGGATTCGTGTGCCTCGAGCCCCGGCCGAGGCATCCACAGCAGAATCCGGCCGCAGCGAAAGCC
>RGVT01000243.1 GCA_010027105.1 Planctomycetia bacterium | reverse complement strand
TCTCGATCACCCGCGACGTCTCTGGTGAGGGGGTGCAGCAGGCGCTGCTCAAGATGCTCGAGGGCACCGTGGCCAACGTCCCCCCGCAGGGAGGCCGGAAGCACCCGGAGCAGCAATACATCCAGATCGACACCTCCAACATCCTCTTCATCTGCGGCGGCACGTTCGTGGGCATCGAGAAGATCATCGGCAAGCGGCTCGGCCGGAAGACCATCGGCTTCGGGCAGCCGAGCGGCCACAAGGGGGACGCCACCCTCGGCGAACTCCTGCCGCAGGTCGACTCCGACGACATCCTCGAATTCGGCCTGATCCCCGAGCTCGTCGGCCGCCTGCCGGTGATCTCGTCGCTCAAGCCGCTCGACGAGCAGGCCCTCGTGCAGGTGCTCAAGGAGCCGAAGAACGCCCTCGTGAAGCAGTATCAGAAGCTCTTCGGCATGGAGAACTGCGACCTCCAGTTCACCGACGAGGCGCTCGTGGCGATCGCCCGCAGGGCGATGAAGAAGGAGACCGGCGCCCGCGGCCTGCGGTCGATCATCGAAGACGTGATGCTCGACCCGATGTTCGACCTCCCCGACCACGCCGGGGGCTCCTACCTCATCACCGCCCGCAACGTCGAGGGACTCGACCCGGTCGTCCCGCTCCGCGAAGCCCGCACGAAGAGTGCCTGATCAGAGGGCCGAGGACCGGCGTGAAGATCGCGCAGCGCTGAGCCGGTGCGAGCGACCGGGGGCGTGACAGGCTGAAGCTTTTCCCACGTGGGGCGTGACAGGCTGAAGCTTTTCCCACGTGGGGCGTGACAGGCTGAAGCTTTTCCCACGTGGGGCGTGACAGGCTGAAGCCTGTCCTACGTGTGGGTTGCGCTCAGGCGAGGCGGGTGAGGGCGGCGATGCCGCGCTCGAGCGTCGTGTCGCTCACGGTGTAGGCGATCCGGAAGTGGGTGTCGGCGGCGCCGAACACGCTCCCCGGCACGACGAGCAGCCGCTCCTCGGCGACGGCCCGCTCCGCGAAGGCCCCCCCCGATCCGCCCGGCGCCTCGGGGTAGAGGTAGAAGGCGCCGCCCGGCTGCACGAAGGAGTAATGGCCGCGGAGGGCGGCCATGAGCGCGTCGCGCTTCCGGCGGCACTCGGCCAGGGGAACGTCCATCGGGGCGTCGAGCGCGGCGAGCGCCGCCCACTGGCCGACCTGCGGCGCACAGACGAACGTGTATTGCTGCAGCATCGTGCAGGCGTCGACGACGGGCTTCGGGCCGTGCACCCAGCCGACCCGCCAGCCCGTCATCGCGTGAGACTTGGAGAAGCCGTCGATCACGACGACGTTCTCGGAGTGCAGGGCAGGGGAGGCGAAGGGGGCGTCGTAGCAGTAGGAGCGGTAGAGCTCGTCGCTGACGATCGTCACACCGCGGGCGTCGGCGAGCCGGGCGAGGTCGCGGACCGTGCCGGCCGCGGCGACGGCGCCCGTGGGGTTCGCCGGCGTGTTGAGCAGGATCGCCTTCGTGGCGGGGGTGATCGCGGCCGCCACGCGTTCGACGTCGACCTGGAACGACGGCGCGGTGTCGAGCGCGACGCAGCGGCCGCCGAGAAACTCGACGAGCGGCCGATACATCACGAACGCCGGCTCGAAGATGATCACCTCGTCGCCGGGATCGACGAGCGCCATGAGGGCGAGGTTGAGGGCGCCGCTCGAGCCGCTCGTGACGCACAGCGCCCGCTGGGGCTGCCCCAGCTCCGCCCGCACGCGGGCCTCGAGCCGCTCGCGGAGCGGCGCGATGCCCTGCGTGGGCGTGTAGCCGTTCCTGCCGGCGTCGACCGCCTCGTGGACGGCCCGGCGGGCTGCGGCCGGCATCTCGAAGTCGGGCTGGCCGATCGAGAGATTGATCGGGTCGACGAGCCGCGCCGCCAGGTCGAAGACCTTGCGGATGCCCGAGGAGTCGAACGCGCCAGCGCGTCGGGAGATGAGCCGCGTGTGCACGATGAACCGGCCCGTCAGCCCTTCGCCTTGAACATCTTGTCGAGCTCCTCACCCAGCTTTTCACCGCGGGCGTTGAGCGTGACGACCTTGCCGTCCCGCCCGATGAGGATCACCGTGGGGATGCCGCTGATGCCGTAGTAGGTGGCCAGCGGATGCCGCCAGCCCTCGCCGGCGGGCTTCTCGTAGAGGATCGGCCAGGGAATCTTCCGCTCGGCCACGAACGTCTCGAGCGCGTCGCGGTCCTCGTCGAGGCTGACGCCGACGACCTCGAAGCCCTGGTCGTGGTATTTCTCGTACTGCTCGAGCACGTTCGGGATCTCGGCCACACAGGGGCCGCACCAGGTGGCCCAGAAGTCGACCAGAACCACCTTCCCCGCCAGCGACCGCTGGTCGAACGGCTGCCCCCCGAGGAGCGTGCCGGTGATCTCCATCGGGTGGCCGAGGAGCGCGAGCCGCCGCAGCGTGCCGGCGAAGCTTTCCCCCATCGCCTTGATCCGCTCGTCGCTGCTCTTCGCGAACAGCGGGCCGAACGACTTGTAGGCGAGCATCGCCACCTCCTCGCCGCCCGGCAGGTGCTCGAACGCGCCCGCCAGCTGCAACGCGAGGCCGGCCGTCTGCTGGTCGTTCGGATCGGCCGCGAGCAGCGCGGCCACCCGCTGCACGAGCGCCGGCCCGCCGTCGACCGTGCCCCCCGCGAACATCCGCTGCGCGTCCGACACGAGGACGAGCCGCTGCGCCTCCCGCGCGAGTTCCGGCGACGGGCTGTCGATGAGCGACCGGGCGTAGGCGGCCATGTCGGCCGCCGCCTTCTCGTCGCCGAGCCGGCCGAGCAGCATCAGGCTCTCGAGCTTGAGCGAGGCGGCCTCGTCGTGGAACTGCTGCCCGGGCTTCACCTGCACGAGGATCTTGTCGGCGGCCGCGACGGAGGCCGCGGCCACGTCGCGCATCCACGCCATCATCTCCTGGCGGGACGCGGGGCGGGCGTCGCTCTGCTTGAGGCCCTTCACGAAGTCGAGCAGCTGCTGCGGCGTGCCATCGGGCACCGGCGGCACCTGCGGCAGCGCGGCCCCGGCGCCGGCCGGCGCCGGCTGCACGGCGTTCGGCGGCTGCGCGACGGCCTGGGCCGCCAGGGGCGTGCAGGTCGCCACGACCGCGCCGGCGGCGATGAGGAGCGGGAGGATCGACGGGCGGACGGGGGGCATGACGGCCTCGCAGGGAATGCGGATCGGAACGCGGACCAGATCCTACCCGTGGGCGGCGCCGCGGAGCAAACCGACCGGGTGTCCACGGGCGAGGGCCGGCTAGCGCACGATCGTTCGGAACCGCACGAAGCCGCCGTCTCCCGGGGCGAGCGTGCCGGTGAAACGCCAGGTGACGACGACGCAGCCGTCGTCGCCCGTGCCGGTGGAGATGTCGGCCGGCAGGCTCGCCGCGGCGGTCCGCGGCACCAGTTCCAGCCGCGCCGGGAGCGCGTCGACGAGCACGACGTCGGCGAGCGGGCGATCGCCCGAGTTGAGGAGGAAGATCGTGAAGTCGAGTTCCTCGCCGGCGCGGGCGGTGTCGCTGCCGGCCCGCTTGCAGAGCGTGAGTTCGGCGCGGCCGGGCGCCTCGAGCCGCAGCGTCGCCGTGCCCCGGTCCGCCGCGATCACCTCGGCCGCCTGGCCGGCGACCGTCACCTGGGCCCCCCGCACGCAGGTCCAGGCGAACGGCACGTCGAAGCCGATGGCGATCCGCGGCGCATGCGTGCGGCGCGCGTGCGCCGGTTGCACCCCGCCCGTCCGTTCCGCCGGCGCCTCTCCTCCGACCGCGGCTCCGGGCAGGCCGGCCTGGTCGACGGCGAGCGCGGGCAGCCGCTCCTCGACGACGAGGCCCACCTGCGCCTCGCGGGCGTGGAGCGGCGCGAGCCGGCCGGCCCGGGACGCGACGGGCAGCACGTCGGTGGCGGCGCCGGTCTCGGCGTCGGCGGCGAGACCGCGCGGCCCGGCGGGCGCGGCCCGCTCGTGCGGCTGGAGCACCTCGCGCACCGAGGCGAACCGCGGGGCGTAGACGCACGCGCATCCGGAGACCGCGATGCGGACTTCGGCCAGTTCGTCGTCCGACGAGTCCTCGGCGGACGCGGCCGCGTCGGCCGGGCGGTAGCGGGCCACGGTGTCGCCGGCGGTGAGGTTTTG
>RGVT01000242.1 GCA_010027105.1 Planctomycetia bacterium | reverse complement strand
TCGACGCCGGCGGCGGGTTTTCCGCCGGGGCCGCCGCGGCCTCCGGCCGCCTGGTGCTGGCCTCCGACGACGGCACCGTGTGGTGCTTCCGTGCCCCACGACCCTGATCGCAGGCCGGAGAACGGCTCCCCCGCCCGCGGCAGGCGAGGTCCTTTGGGAAATCTGTCTGGCCCCGGCCAACTGTCATGATCCGTGCCGATCGTGGGTTCGATAGAGAAATGGGGAAATTTCGGCAGGCGAACCAAACCCGCCGAGGCCCGTACTATTGGATGCGGCCCACGGCGGGAGAACCCTCTCCGGGACCCGGCGCCGGGCCAGGAGCAGCAACCATGGCTCGAAAAGACGCGCTCTTGAACCTGCGGGCGATCCTCGTCCGCCGCCGTGACGCCCTCCGCAGCGCCCTGGCGGGGGATCTGTCGCTGCTCAGGGAGTTGAGGAGCGAATCGCCCGGCGACCTCGTCGACGCCGCCCTCGACTCCTCGCACGACGAAATCAGCTCGCAACTGGCCGAGGTCGAGAGCCGGGAACTGGCCTCGATCGAAAACGCCCTCGAGCGGATGCGGTCGGGGCAGTACGGAGTCTGCGAATACTGCGGCGGCAAGATTCCGATGGCGCGGCTCAACGCCCTGCCGTATGCCACGATGTGCATCGGCTGCCAGCGCGACGCCGAGCGGTCGGGGGCCGGGCCGGCTGCCCGCGAGGAGTCCCGCGAGGGGACGGTCTCGGGCGACATGGAAATCGACGTGTCCTGACTGCTCGGGACGGGCGGGCGTCCGGTATGCTTCCCCGGTGCCGTCAGCCCCTCGCCGTGAGCATGTCATGATCCGGATCGGTCGGCCCGTCGCGTCCGCTGCACTCCTGCTCCCCGCACTCCTGTTCCCCGCCGTGCGACTCGCCGCCGAGGAGCCGCCGCTGTCGCGGATCGCGCCGCCGACGGCCGCGCCGGTCGACCCGCTGCGGTCCGGGCGGCTCACGGCCGCGGAGCGCGAGCAGCTCTACCGGCAGGTGGAGCGCGACGCCGACGTTCTCGACCGCCAGGCGGCGCAGCTGCGGCGGCTCACGCAGCTCGTGCGGCCGACGGTGGTGCACATCGATACGCGGAAGCCCGCCCTGCGGCCCCGAAACGGCAAGGCCAGCGAGCAGGAGGCCGGCTCGGGCGTGATCGCCGAGATCGCCGGACGCAAGGTCGTGATCACCAACCGCCACGTGATCAACCGGGCCGATCTCGACAACATCACGATCCGCCTCGACGACGCCCGTGAACTCAGGCCGCTGCGGACCTGGTCCGACGCCGCCGCCGACATCGCCGTGCTCGAGATCGAGGGGGAGGGCCTGG
Source organism: Planctomycetia bacterium (assembly GCA_010027105.1). Lineage (GTDB taxonomy): Bacteria > Planctomycetota > Planctomycetia > Pirellulales > UBA1268 > RGVT01. The sequence continues at coordinate 2,803 of RGVT01000242.1, read as the reverse complement.
AGGCGGCCCGGCTGGCCGAACAGGATCCCGTCCAGATCGGCGACACCGTGCTCGCCGTGGGCAGCCCTTTCGGCCTCTCCCACTCCGTGACGCTCGGCATCGTCTCGGCACTCGGCCGCCGCGACCTCGACCTCGGTGAGGAGGGGGTGCGGTTCCAGGACTTCATCCAGACCGACGCGGCGATCAATCCCGGCAACAGCGGCGGGCCGCTCGTCAACCTCCGCGGCGAGGTGGTGGGGCTCAACACCTGCATCGCCAGCAACTCGGGAGGCTTCGAGGGGATCGGGTTCGCGATCCCGATCCGGATGGTGATGTTCGCCGCCCGGCAGCTGGTGGAGACGGGCGTCGTGACCCGGGCCTATCTGGGCGTGAAGCTCGACCCCACCTTCACGCAAAAGTCCGCGCAGCGGCTGGGACTGGTGCGGGCCGTCGGGGCGCATGTGAAGGAGGTGACGAAGGGCTCGCCGGCCGACGCCGCCGGAATCCGCGTCGACGACGTGATCGTGGAGTTCGACGGCACCGGCGTCGAGGACGACGACCACCTCGTGAGCCTCGTCAGCATGACGCCGACCGACAACACCGTGACGCTCGTCGTGTTCCGCGACCAGGCGCGGGTCACGCTGCGGATGCCCGTCGCCAGCCGGGCCCAGTTCGAGTGAAACCGCCGTCACGTGCCGGCGCCGGCGAGGCTCCGACGACATGTGACTGCAGCACTGCTGCCGGATCCTTGCCCGCGTTGAGCATCGCAGCAGCATCTGGCAGCGTGGCAACGACCTCCTCGGGACGGTGCTTCTTCCGTCGTCTCGTCGTCATCGAAAGTCTCCTTGCCCTCGGGGCGGTAGACCTTCATTGCCGCTGGATCAAGATTTCCAAACCAGGCGAGTTGTCCGCGACCAGGCCAGTTGTCCGCGGCTTACCGAAAGAGACTCACTGGATCGACCAGGATCCGGCAATCCTCGCACAGCTCCACGGCCGCGGGTGCGTCGGCCTCCGTCAGCACCGACTCCGTGTAGTCACCGTCCGGCCCCAGCCAAAGCACACTCGCCGAACGCCTGTCGGGATCGGCAAGGACGTACGTCCGAACTCCCTGGCTCCGATAGAGCTGACGCTTGAAGAGCGTGTCGCGCTCGCGAGTCGAATCGGAAAGCACCTCCACGACGAGCGCCGGTGGCCGTTCCACATGCCCCGACGGCTCATGCCCGCACACGACCGTGACATCGGGGCGCACGACCGTGTCGCTGGCGACGATCCAGTCGATCTCCACGAGCACGGTCGCCCGGCATCCCGCAGCGTCGATTGCGTTGCCGAGCGCCATCACGAGCCGGGCCAACAGCTTGGCATGAGGGCCGAGCGGACTCGGCGACATGGCGACCGCCACACCGCTCCACAACTCCCATCGCCCCTCCCACTGGCGATAGTCGGAGACGGTGTAGTGCGGCTGATATCGCAGGACCGTGCTCATGCCCCTCGATCATACCGCGCCGCATCAGAAAAGGTGACAGCCACCAAATCTGGGTAAGCTTCCACATTCGCCAATTTTGGTGGCTGGCACCTTTCTCTCAGTTCGAGTGAAACCGCCGTCACGTGCCGGCGCCGGCGGTGGCGACACCGCGGAGAATGCAATCCTTCACCGCCTCGACGTCGCAGCCGGTGAGCAGATCGAGGTTGGGGCGCAACTGCCGCACCGTGCGCCGGTCGACCACGAGCATGCCCGCCGTGAGCTCGCCGCCGGTCTCGACGTCGGCGGCGACGGTCGCCCGATCGAAGAGCTCGGGGTTCGTGACCGCGACGAGCGCCACCGCGTCGTGCAGGCAGATCCCCTCGGTGCCGAGCAGCTGACGGTAGGCCCGGAAGGCGTGCGGCAGCATCCGGCGCACCAGCGCCCCCGCCCGCGACGACTCCGCCGGCAGCTGGTCGAGCAGGTCGAATCCGAACGTCACCTGCCCCGTCGTCTCGAGCGGCACGAGCGTCTTTGCGAGCGGCTCGCGGACGACGTGCCGCGCCGCCCGTGGATCGCAGTAGAAGTTGAAGTCGACCACGGGCGTGGCGTTGCCGTGGCCGTGCGCGGTGCCGCCGGCCGCCACGACCTCGCCGATCAGCTCCACGATCGCGGGATCGCGGGCCAGCACCCGCGAGAGGTTGGTGAGCGGCCCCAGGGCCAGGAACGTCACCTCCCGCGGATGGGCGTGGAAGGTTTCCCAGATCACCTTCTCCGACGCCGTTCCGCCGTGGAGCCGGGCCTGCGGCAGGTCGATGCCGCCGAGCCCGTCGGAGCCGTGCATGTTGAACGGCTTCTCGGGGCGGATCGTGTCGGTGGGGGCCGCGCCGAGCCGGGGGAGCCGGGGCGGATCGAGGAACCCGACGAGCGCCTGCAGGTTCGCCGTGGCCTGCTCCGGCGGGACGTTGCCGCCGCTGGCCGTGACCGCGAGCACCTCCAGTCGGGGGTCGAACAGCGCCATGGCGAGCGCGACGGCGTCGTCGATGCCGGGATCGACGTCGAGGATCACCTTCCGCGGCACGTGGATCTCGGCTCCCGGGTAGGCTGGAATGGTAGCCGAAAGCGCCGCCCACCCGCACGCCACGCCCGCAGCAGGCAGGAATCCTTGGCCGCCACCCCGGACACGCCGGCTCTCCTCGGAGCGAGCACCGCGCGGCTCGCCGCGGGCGGGCACGCGTCGCGCGCGGAAACGGCCGCCCTCGTCGCCGGCGTGCTCGACGGCACCGTCGACCTCGCCGCGTTCGGCCGCTGGCTCGTGGCGCTCGCCGACCTGGGCGAATCGGCCGCGGAGATCGCCGGCGTGGC
>RGVT01000241.1 GCA_010027105.1 Planctomycetia bacterium | reverse complement strand
CGCGTAGCCGGCGGCGAAGAGCAGCCAGCCGGCCGCGAGAGCCGTGCGGGGATGGATCCGATCCGCGAGCCGGCCGGCCCGCGTCGCGACACCGCTCTTCACGAGGCTCACGGCCAACCACACGAGCGGGACGAGGGCCTCGCCGAGGCCGAGGTCGGCCGCGCGCAGGAGCAAAAACTGCTCGCTCGACGCGCCGAGCGCCCACACCGCCACGCTCACCAAGAGCGGCCATTGCCGCCGGTCGAGCCGCATCGCGATCGCCGTGCGGTCGGCGGCGGGCGTGGCCCGCGGCGGATCGTGGACGAGCCGCCAGATGACGAGGAGCGTGACGATTCCCGGCAGGATCGAGAGCAGAAAGAGGCTCCGTTCACGGCCTGGAAACGCGAGCAGAAACAGCATCGCTACGAGCGGGCCGAGGGCCGCGCCGGCGTGGTCGAGCGCGCGGATGTGGCCGAACGCCCGGCCGCGCATCTGTTCGGGCACGAGATCGGCCACGAGCGCGTCGCGGGGCGCCGTGCGCACGCCCTTGCCGAACCGGTCGGCCGCCCGCACGAGGACCGCCCCGAGCGGCGTGGCCACGAGGCCCATCAGCGGCCGCATGACCGCGGAGAGGCCATAGCCGAGAAGAATCAGCGGCCGGCGGCCGAACCGGTCGGAGATCGCGCCCGACGGCAGCCGCACGAGCGCGGCCACTGCATTGGCGATTCCGTCGAGCAGCCCCACGCTCATCGCCGACCCGCCGAGTTCGCGGGTCACGAACGCCGGCAAGAGCGGGTAGATCGCCTCGCTCGCGAGGTCGGTCAGGAAACTGGTCCAACCCAGCCCGCGGACGGTGGGGGGCAGCGGCCTTTGGCGGCGCGGGGAAGCCTCGTGCATGGCGTGGAGCGGTGCGGGACAGGGGGCGTGACAGGCTGAAGCCTGTTTTGAAGGGGGCATGACAGGCTGAAGCCGGATTCGAGGGGGCGTGACAGGCTGAAGCCTGTCCTACGGGTTATACGCCGCACACGTGCCAGCCGGCGCGGCGGCCGGCGGCGAGATCGAGCTCCGGGTCGTCGCCGACGAGGAGGAGCTCCTCGGGAACGCAGCCCAGATGCCGCTCGACGGCCCGGAAGAACTCGGCCGCCGGCTTCCGCCAGCCGAGTTCCGACGAGGCGAAGACGTGCGGCACGAGCGTGAGCGGCTCCACGCGGCGGGCGATCGCGAGGAGCCGCTCGTCGAAGTTGCTCGCGAGGGCCACGGCGAGCCCCGCGTCGAGCGCCTGCCGCACGAGCGCCTGACCGTGCCGCGTCGGCCGCCAGGCGTCCGGCCTGCCGAAGTGCTCCCACAGATCCGTGAAGATGGCCGGCGCCGCCGGGGCGTGCGCGAAGACGTCGTGCACGATCCCCCGCCACCGCTCCCGCTCCCGCGCGCGGTCGGTCGCGTACGGTCGCGGCGCGGCGGCGTCGATCGCCTCCTGCCTGCGCCAGGCCGCACGGAACAGGCCGTCGATCTCGGCGACGCCCCGCTCCACGCCGTGCCGCAGGGCGGTCCTCTGATAGGCCACGGCCACGGCCGGCTGCGGCTCCACGAGCGTGCCGACGACGTCGAACACCACGGCCCGTACGCCGGGTGGGGGCGCGATCGCCGGCCCGGATGTCGCGACGGTTCCGGGGGTTCGATCGACGGTGTTCATGCACGCTAGCGCCGCGGGATCAGCCCCAGGTCGAGGCCGAACACGAACGTCATCAACGTCAGGATCAGGGCGAGGCCCACGTAGGAGAGCGTCGCCACCACGCCTTCGCTCGGCGGCTTGCCACGCAGCCACTCGTACGCCAAAAACACCATATGCCCACCGTCGAGAACGGGGATGGGGAGAAAGTTCACGACGGCCAGATTCGCGCTCAACATCGTCAAAAAGAGCAGAAACCGGCTGAACCCCTCCTCGGCCGACTTCCCCGCCTGTTTGGCGATCTCGATCGGGCCCCCCAGCAGCCGCGGGCTGATCTGGTTGACGGTGAGCTTGTGCAGGAACCGGTAGACGAGCGACAGGTCGTCGATGGCCCGGCCGAATCCGAGCCCGATCGCGGCGGGCAGAGAGGCCGCCTTGAGGGTGCGGTAGACCGGCTCGAAGACGAGGCCACGGTCGACGACGAAGCGGTCCGGGTCGACGGCGGGCGTGATCGTCACGTCGCGCCGCTCGCCGTTCGGCCCCGCGACGACGAGGTCGAGCAGCGTCCCGTCCTCCACCTGCTGGAGCGCCGCCACGGCGTAGGGCCAGCTGGGGGCGGCCGCCGAGAGTTCCAGGCCGGCATCGGACCGGTCGGCGGCGTCGCCCGGCACGCGGAACCGCACCCGTGCCACGCGGTCGCCCGGCGTGATGCCGGCCCGGTCCGCCGGGCCGGCGGGAACGACGGCGGCGACGAGCGCGTCGATCCCGATGGCGACGCCGAGCGCGGAGACCGCGATCGGGCTCGTCGGCCAGCGGGCCTCCTCGAGCCAGCTGACCGCCCGTGGTGAGACGTCGATCTCCACGGGCGCGCCCTCCCGGTCGAGCGCGAGCCTGACGGTGTCGCCGGCGCGGCGGCGGAGCCGCTCGTCGAGCGTGAACGGATCGCCGACCGTTTCGCCGTCGACCGCCACGATCCGATCGCCGGGGCGGACGCCGGCGACGGACGCGGGGGAATCGTCCTGCACCGCCTTCACCTCCAGCGGCGTCATCACCATGCCCGTGGTGCGCAGCGGCTGCGGGGGCACGACGACGTCGACGGTGGCCGCCGCGCGGCCGTCCCGGGCCGGCCGGTCGACCGTGAGCGTCACCGGCCGCTCGACCCGCGTGGCGAGGGCGGCGATCAGCTCGGCGTACGTGTGCACGGCCGCACCGTCGACCGCGCGGACCGTGTCGCCCGGCGCCAGCGGCGGCGTGGCCCGGCCCGCCGCGCCGGGCAGGCCGGCGGCGAGGTCGGCCGGCAGCGTCACCGAAAAGGGACTCGTCACGCCCACCGTGGGCACTCCCAGATCGGTGTCGGGGCGGAGCAGCACGGTGCGGGTCGAGCCGTCGGCAGGACGGCGGATCGTGAACTCCACCCCCGACGCGACGTCGCCCAGCGTGACCCCCTTCTGCAGGTCGGAAAAGATCGGGTCGCGGAGCCGGCCGATCGCCGTGATCTCGTCGCCGGTGCGCAGGCCCGCCCGCCAGGCCGCGCCGCCCGGCCGCACGCCCGAGACTTCGCAGGTCAGCTCCCGGACGCCGAGGCCGAAGGCCAGGCTCGCCATCAGGATCGCGAAGATCACGTTCATCACCACGCCGGCGGAGATGATCGCCATCCGTTCCGGCACGCTCTGGGCCGGATAGCTGCGGGGATCCCAGGCCGGATGCGGCCCGGCCGCCGGCTCCTTGGGAAGATCGCCCGACTCGAGCACGGCCCGTGCCCGCCCCGCTTCCCGAGCGGCGGCGGCGGGGTTGTCGTCCTGCCCGAGCATCTTCACGTAGCCACCGAGCGGCAGGGCGCCGATGCCGTATTCCGTCTCCCCCCACTTCACGCTCGCGAGCTTGAGGCCGCCCACGTCGAACCCGAGGAAGAACTTCTCGCACTTCACGCCGCACGCCTTGGCGACGAGGAAGTGGCCGAGCTCGTGGACGAAGATCACGAATCCCAGCCCCAGCGCCACCTGGAGGATCACCCACCAGCTCGCGGGCTGGACGATCCACTGCAGCCACGTCGTCGCCGTCAGACACACGCCCACTTGGCCACCTCCTGCCGCGCCCAGGCGTCGAGACGCCGGATCTCGTCGAGCGTCGGATCGGCCGTGAACGGATGCTCTCCGAGCACGCGTTCGCAGACCGCCGCGATGTCGGTGAACGCGAGCTCCCCGTCGAGGAAGCCGCGCACCGCCTCCTCGTTGGCGGCGTTGAGCACGGCCCCGGCCGTGCCGCCGCGGGCGGCCGCCTCGTGCCCCAGCCGCACGGCCGGAAACCGGGCGGGGTCGGGCGGCTCGAACTCCAGGGCCACGGCCCGGGCGAAGTCGAACCGTCGCGCCGGCCCCGCGACCCGCTCCGGGTGGAGGAGCGCGTATTGGATCGGCAGCCGCATGTCGGGCGGGCTCAACTGCGCGATCACGGATCCATCGACGAACTCCACCAGCGAATGCACGATCGACTGCGGGTGCACGACCACGGCGAGCCGGTCGGCCGGC